>NZ_JBSSDE010000015.1:0-69302 GCF_054060435.1 Thermostichus sp. MS-CIW-34
TTGCGGGATACCGCCTTCCTGCTCAGAGATAGGCAGGATGCGATCGCTTCTTTCCTGAACCATGTTCAGGAGAGTTCAGCGTGAATGTATCAGGTCGGTTGCCCTAGGGCTGGGTTGATTTTCCTATCCTGGCTTGTGGTGATCAGCGATTACGACTTAACGGGTGGGGATCGGCTTCCTCCTCAAAACATTGAAGCCGAGGAGGAAATCCTGGGGGGCATTCTCCTCGATCCGGATGCGTTGGTGCGGGTCGCGGAGTTTCTGCGACCAGAGATGTTCTACATCTCTGCCCACCAAGAGATTTACCGGGCTGCCCTCCAACTGCACAGCCAAGGCCAACCCACCGACTTGATGACTGTGTCTGCCTGGTTGGCAGATCATCACCTTCTGGAGCGGGTGGGAGGAACAGGGGCGATCCGTCGTCTGCTGGAGCAAACCGTCAGCAGCGTCAACATCGACCAGTATGCCCGCCTGGTGATGGATAAATACATGCGCCGCCAGTTGATCCAGGTGAGCAATACCTTGGCTCGTTTGGCCTACGATACCAGTCAGCCCCTATCTCAGGTAATGGATCAAGCCGAGCAGCAAGTGTTTGGCCTCACCCAAGAGCGGGTGCAGCGTAGCCTCATCCCGGCTTCTGAGGTTTTGGTCAATATCTTCTCGGACTTGGAAGAGAAGTTCCAAAGCGGGGCACAGCTTCCGGGGATCCCGACCAAATTCATCGACCTGGATAACCTGACCCAGGGCTTGCAGCGATCCGACTTGTTGATCCTGGCCGGTCGGCCTTCGATGGGGAAAACCAGCCTGGCCCTCAACATTGCCCAAAATGTGGCTGCCTACACCAAGCAGCCGGTCGCTATCTTTAGCCTGGAAATGTCTCGGGAGCAACTGGTGCAGCGGCTTTTGGCCAGCGAAGCCCGCATCGACAGCAGCCGCCTGCGTTCTGGGCGCATTAGCGAACACGAGTGGCAGCGCCTGGGCCAAGCCATTGGTTTTTTGTCGCAATTGCCCCTGTTCATCGACGATACCCCTGACTGTACTGTTACAGAAATTCGCTCCAAAGCGCGGCGTTTGCAGGCGGAACAGGGGGGAACGTTGGGGATGGTGTTGATCGACTACCTACAACTGATGCAGGGATCCGCCGCCGACAACCGGGTGCAGGAGCTGTCGCGCATTACCCGTGGCCTCAAGGCCATGGCCAAAGAGCTGATGGTGCCGGTGCTGGTGCTTTCTCAGCTCAGTCGAGCTGTTGAGTCTCGCTCCGACAAACGTCCACAGCTGGCGGATCTGCGGGAATCGGGCTGTCTGGCCGGGGATACGCAGGTGATGGATGCGGATCGCGGCAAGATCTGGCGGCTGGATCAACTGGCGGCCCTGCCGGCTGCGGCGGAACTGCCCCGCCTGCTCAGCTTGAACGGGCGCGGGCGCTTGGTGCCCCAACAGCCTGTGAAGGTGTTTTGCAGTGGTCGGCAGCCTACCTGTGTTCTGAAGACCCGCCTCAACTTTTCCATTCGCGCCACCGGCAACCACCCCTTCTTGACCCCAGACGGCTGGAAAACCCTCGACGAGCTGCAATTGGAGGAAGAGGTGGCGGTGGTGGTGCAGGAGGGGCTGATCTGGGATCCGGTGGTGTTCATCAGCGAGCCGGGGGAGCCTCAGCCGGTTTACGACGTCGAAATGCCCCGCCACCACAACTTCGTGGCCAACGGTCTGCTAGTTCACAACAGCATCGAGCAGGATGCCGATCTGGTGATGATGATCTATCGCCCGGAATACTACGATCCCAACACCAGCGATCGCGGCATTGCCGAGGTCATCATTGCCAAACATCGCAACGGCCCCACCGGTACCGTGCGCCTGCTGTTCGAAAGCCAGTACACCCAGTTTCGCAACCTGGCGGATCCCAACCGCTGAGCAACCGATGCCGAAGAGGGATCCGGAGCTGCTGCCTTGGGAACAACCCCGCAAGGTGTTAGCTTAGGATCGCTGCGGGCCAAAGCGTTGCTCTTGAGCCGGCTACCCTCTCTCCTAATGCTCAAAACGATATGTTTAAAAACGTGTTAATTGCCACCGACCGCCGAGATGGCCTGCAGCGTTTTGGCAAGTGTCTAGAAGATCTGCACAGCAATGGCATCGAGCGCGTCACCTTCGTCCGCAGCGTAGATTGGCAAGAGGACGACATCGGCATTCCCGACGACATTACCCCCGAAATCCAGGCGGAGCAGGCCCAGTTGCAGAAGCTGCTGAACCCGATCCCAGCAGGGTTGGAAGTCAAGGCTCTGGTGCAGGTGGGCAAGCCGGCAGAGGCGATCTTAAAAGGGATCCAAGCCTACGGCTGCGATCTGTTAATCACAGGCATGGGCACCCACAATCTGCTCGCCGAAAAATTGTTCGGCAGCACCACCATGGCGCTGTTGCCGAAGCTGAAAATCCCCCTACTGGTGATGCGCCCCCAGCTGCTGGCTACCTTTACCCTGGAAGAATTGCGCTTGCGCAGCCGCCACCTGTTTCGCTGCCTCTTGGTGCCCTTTGACTTTGAGCAGCCGCGTCAGCAGTTGCTGAACCATCTCGGCCACCTGCTGCCCGGTACTTCCCAGTGCCAGACGCTTACCCTGCTCTACGTGGTGGATCCCAGCGCCCGCCGCAACCAAGGAACTCCGGTGGAGGTGCTCCAACGCAAAGCCGAGGCTGACCTGGCCCAGGTGCTTGAACCCCTGAGCGAGCAGGTGAAGCCCGTACAGCTGCGCACCCTGGTGCGGGTGGGATCCCCTCTCAAAGAGATCCTAGCTACTGCTGCCGATGAAGACATGACGGCCATCGCCACTGCCTCCCCCCACGTGGGCAGCTTCTGGGAGTGGTCGGTTCGCAGCCTCACCGGCGAGATTTTGCGGCAAAGTTGGCATCCGGTGTTGTTTTTCCCGCGCGGGTCTTTGGCCCAGTAGATCCAGGCAAGATCCAAGCCGAGTGTTGCAGATTGAACTCACCTTCCATGAACCCCCCTTCCACGACAGCGCTGCAGGATCTGTTTCGGGCGGTGGCCCAAGGGGAGCTCACCCCAGAGCAAGCCCTGCAAGCCTATCGCTTTCTGCCCTTTGAGCCGGTGGGAGATTTCGCCCATGTGGATCACCACCGTCCCTTGCGCACGGGCTTTCCCGAAGCCGTGTGGGGGCCGGGCAAGACCCCAGATCAGATTGCCCAGATCCTGGAGCAACTCCACCAGCGGGGATCCCTGGCCTTGGCCACCCGCATCGAAGCCCAGGTGTATGCCGAGATCCGCAGCCGCTTGCCCCAGGCCCAGTATTCCGAGTTGGCCCGCTTGTGTTGGATCCCGTCCCAGCAGGTGGTCAGCCATCCTGGACAGGTCAGCGTGATCTCCGCCGGCACTGCCGACTTACCGGTGGCAGAAGAAGCCGCCCTCACGCTCGAGCTTTCTGGGTTTCAGGTGAAGCGCCTCTGGGATGTGGGGGTGGCCGGGATCCATCGGCTGCTGCACAACTGGGCGGCCCTGCAAGCGGACGTGCTGATCGTGGTGGCGGGCATGGAGGGGGCCCTGGCCAGTGTGGTGGCGGGTCTGGCGGATTGTCCGGTGATCGCTGTGCCCACCAGCATTGGCTACGGGGCCAGCTTCCAGGGCTTGGCTGCCCTGCTCACCATGCTCAACTCTTGCGCGGCGGGGGTGGGAGTGCTGAACATCGATAACGGTTTCGGGGCGGCGATTCTGGCAGGCCAGATCCTGCGCTGTGGACAACGGCTGGCGGCTCGACTGAGCTCATCCGGCCCCACTGGAGATCCAACAGAGGATGGCCAGATTTCAGAAGGTTAAGAACTGTAAATGGATCCTGAGCCAAACAGGCTATACTCAGGCCATAGTTTAGGCTTGGGCTTTCTCTTTCCCATCCTTCGGGAGTTTGAGGGTGTTGCCTCTGGTCACCTAACTGGGTTCATGCCTTTTTCTGGGGTACCTTTATCCGAAGATGGGGAGGGTTCCTACGCTGGTTAACTGCTGTGTTGGACTGACTGGGGCGGACAAAACGCGCGAATATGCTAATTGATGCAACACTTGTCAAAAATGCAACAGATGCGATGGGGGCAACCTTGATCCTGGCGCAAGGGATGACTCAGTCCTTCACCTGGACAGATATTTTCTTGGTAGTGGCTTTGGTGTTTTTGGAGGCCGCCCTCTCTGCGGACAACGCCGTTGCCCTAGCAGCTCTGGTGAAGCATCTGCCCACCCCCCAGCAACAAAATCGGGCCTTGCGCTGGGGCATCATCGGCGCTTACGGCTTTCGCATTGCCATTGTCTTTGCAGCGGTTTGGTTGGTGGAGTATCCGCCCGCCCAATTCTTGGGGGCCTGTTATCTGCTCTGGCTGGCCTGGCAGCACTTTCGGGGCGAGGAAGAAGGCCCAGAACAGGACATCACCCGCCACGCCAATTTTTGGCAGACCCTGGTGATGGTGGAACTGACGGATCTGGTTTTTTCTTTCGACAGCATCGCCGCTTCGGTGGGCGTCTCCCGCAAGGCTTGGGTAATCATCCTCGGCGGCATTCTCGGCATTACCCTGATGCGCTACATGGCTTCTCTGTTTTTGCGTTGGTTGGACGAGTTCTCTCACCTGGAAGACGCCGCTTTTGCCATCATCGCCTTGGTGGGGAGCACCATGTTGTTGGAGGTGTTTTTCCCCCAAATCGAGATCCCAGAGTGGGGGATGGTGGTGGCTGTGATCCCCCTATTTGTCTGGGGTTTCTCGCAGCGCGTGAAACTCAATTCGGAGCAGGATGAACAGCCGGAGCTGGCTGACGGAGAGAAGAGGGAAGAGAAAAGAGCAGGGGTTACAGACGAGATGGAAATCGTCCCCTCCGGTTGGGTGACTGCCCTTGAGGAAGACCTCGCCCCTGAGCCCCAGAGCAGAGAGAATGGAGAGGAGAGCATGCCTCTAACCCCCAAAACCTTGAACTTTGCTGAATTTACTGAGCTTTAGGCGGTTTGGCAAAAGTCATTGAGAGGGATATAGTAGACCAAGTTTCCCCCTGATCCTTGAGTCCACCGCAACGGTTGCCGGGAAGTGAAGGGGGAAAGCGCTCGGGGGGTATTCCTCAGGGCTTTGCGGGATACCGCCTTCCTGTTTGGACTCCGTCCCGCTGACGCGAACAGAGATAGGCAGGATGCGATCGCTTCTTTCCTGAACCATGTTCAGGAGAGTTCAGCGTGAATGTATCAGGTACGGCTTGGGCCTATCGCCAGGGATCCCTGATCTGCCTTGATAGGGCTGTGGGCTGCTTCATTGCCTTGGCCCCTGCCGACTCCTAAACTAGCAGTGAAGCCGACTCAAGGAGGGAAGCATCCTGAGCCCCCAGTTTTGCTTGAAATCATTGGTCAAGTGCTTCAGAAGCAGCATAGACAGCCCAAAGGAGCAGCAGGTGTCCGAAAATAGGCTCCAGCCTTTGGCGAGGGCGGAGGTTCTGAGCATGCCAGCAGTGCAGAGCACTGCCCCCTTGGTGGAGCTGCGCCAAGTTTCCAAGCGCTTCGGCTCGACGGTGGTGCTTGACCACGTGGATCTGAAGGTGTACCGGGGTGAGGCCCTGGGCCTGGTGGGGCCTTCGGGCACCGGGAAATCGACGCTGCTGCGCATCATCGCCGGCCTAACGGAGCCAGACGCCGGAGAAGTGCTCTGGTGCGGGATCCCACTCCCGGAGATCCAAGCCCAACACGCAACTCCCCCTTTGCGGGTAGGGATGGTGTTTCAGCAGGCCGCCCTCTTCGACTCCCTGACGGTGGAAGAAAACGTGGGGTTTTTGCTCTACGAGCACTCGCAGTTGCCCCGCTCCCGTATTCAGGAATTGGTGGCCGCCAAGCTGGAGGCGGTGGGACTGGCGGGCAAAGAGCACAACCTGCCAGAAGAACTCTCAGGGGGGATGCGCAAACGGGCCAGCTTCGCCCGCGCCATTATGGAGGATCCCTCACTGCCCCAGGATGAGCCCCAATTGCTGCTGTACGACGAGCCCACAGCGGGCTTGGATCCCATTGCCTCCACGGTAATTGAAGATCTCATCCGGGAGCTGCAGCAGGTGAAAAAAGCCTGTGAGAGCTACATTGTGGTGACCCACCAGCACAGCACCATTTACCGCGCCACCGACCGCATTGTCCTGTTGGCTCAGGGGCGGGTGCAGTGGGAGGGATCCGTGCAGCAGATTGAAACGTGCGATAACCCCTTTGTGCGGCAGTTTTTCAGCGGTAGCGTAGAAGGGCCGATTCAAGTGGCGGGGCAGGTGTGATGCGTTCGCGAGCAGTGCGAGAAGGAGCAGTGGGCCTGTTGATCCTGGCGGGGGCGCTGGGCTTTGCCGGCCTGTTTTTGTGGATCTACAACCTGCGCTTTGGCAGTCGCGGCTTTCAATTTACCGTCACCTATACCAACGTGGCCGGGCTGGCCGAGGGATCCAGTGTGCGGCTGCGGGGGGTAACCGTAGGTCGGGTGGAGCGTATCACGCCTCAACCCAATCAAGTGGAGGTGCAGGTGGCCATTGACCAGCCTTTAGCTATTCCCCGCAACGCCCTGTTTGTAACCAAACAGACGGGGTTGGTGGGGGAAACGGTGATGGATATCCTGCCCCGACTGAACGTCCAGTTGACAGGATCCCCCCTGGCGCCAGACTGCGACAGCAGCCAAATGGTTTGCAATGGAGATGTGGTGGAGGGAACCCCTGGAGTGGATTTTGGCCAGCTATTGATTAGGCTGGATCGATTGCTCACACGGGTCAACGACGATGAGCTCTTCGACACCCTTAACGCCACCCTAGAAGGGCTCACCCGCGTTGCCAATAGCGTGGCCGATCTCTCAGAAACCGTGGAAGAGCGAGTAGCTGCCCTGCGCACCGAAGATCTGGACTTGTTGCAATTCACGACCGCTGCCACGGCCATCCAAGACGCGGCTGGAGCTGTGGGGGGAACTGCCCGCAGTTTGCAAGCGGCTGCCGATCAATTCACCGCCCTGGTGGATCAAAACCGCACTTCCCTTAACGCCACCCTGGAGAACATTCAGCAGGTGAGCGCCGATCTACAGGCCATGTCGAGCGCGGTGCGCCCGCTGGTTACCGATCCACAACTCCAGGCCGATGTGCGCCAGATCCTGGCCGAGGTGCGAGCGGCTGCGGAGAACGTGGCCCAAGCTACCGAAGATCTGCAGCAGATTGCCGCCAGCCTCAACGATCCGGGCACTTTAGCTACTCTGCGCCAAACCCTCGATTCGGCGCGCATCACCTTTCAAAACATGCAAAAGATCACCGCCGACATCGACGAGCTGACCGGGGATCCCCAGTTTCGCCGCGGCATTCGAGAGTTGGTATTGGGGCTGAGCAACTTGGTCTCCAGCGTCCCTGGGGAAGATGGGATCCAGCCCGCAGTGGCCGAAGGTTATCAGTTCCATTTTGCGCCCGTCTCTTTTGCCCAGGGAGTTGCCCCTGGATCCCAAGGATGGCAGCCGCAGACTTCCCCATAAGTTGGCTGCCTTTCCCCTCTCTCTAGCGGGAGTCTGGGATCCCTGAGATGACCCGCTGAGGTAACAACGGCGGCCAAAGCCGTTGAAGGGATCCCCAACCTGGGGTAGGCTTTGCGGATAAGGTGTTGCCTGTATTGCTACGCAACGCTGATGCGACTGAGGTTGAGGTGTGAGGAATGTGTGGCATTGTCGGCTACGTGGGTTTTCAGTGGGCTGCCCCCATCCTGTTGGAGGGCCTGCGCACCTTGGAGTATCGGGGCTATGATTCTGCCGGCATTGCCACAGTGGATCCCGAAGAAGGATTGAGAGTTGTCCGCGCTACCGGCAAGCTGCACAACCTGCTGGTGAAGCTCACCGCCAACATGCCCACCGCCAAGGTAGGGATCGGACATACCCGCTGGGCCACCCACGGCGGCGTGACCGAAGAAAATGCCCACCCCCAGTGCGACGAGCGCGGGCGCATTGTGGTGATCCAAAACGGCATTGTGGAAAACTACCTGGAGCTAAAGGAGCGTCTCCTGGAGCGGGGGATCCCATTCCGCTCCCAAACCGATACGGAAGTGATCGCCCAACTGCTGGGTCTCTATACAGAAGAGCTGGGCTCCTTTGAGGCGGCCTTTGGCCAGGTCATGGGGCAACTGCGGGGAGGAAACGCCGTAGTGGCTCTGGATCGGGAGGCGCCGGATCGGCTGATCGCAGCCCGTTTGGGCAATGCCGGAGCCGTGGTGGTGGGAGAGGGAGAAGGAGAAAACTTCGTCGCCTCCGATCTGCCTGCCATTGTCCGCCATACCCGCAAGGTGGTGTTCTTAGAAGATGGGGAAATGGCGGTTCTCACGGAGTCTCAAGTGCGCTACTTGCGCATTACCGGCGAGGAGCTGCGCAAATCCAGCATCACCGTGGCCTGGGATCCCATCTCAGCCGCCAAGGGAGGCTACAAGCACTTCATGCAAAAGGAGATCTTTGAGCAGCCCCGCACCACCACCGATACGCTACGGGGGCGGGTGGATCTGGAACAGGGCCGGGTGACGCTGGAGGGGCTAACGCTTTCTGAAGCACAACTGGCCCACATTGAGCACATCCACGCCGTAGCCTGTGGTACTGCCTGGCACGCCTGCTGGGTGCTCAAGTACTTCATCGAGAGCTTGGCCCGTACCCCCGTGGAGGTGGATTACGCCTCTGAGTTTCGCTACCGCCAGCCGGTGTTGCGCCCCAACCACCTGTTGCTGGCTCTAACCCAGTCGGGAGAAACCGTCGATACGCTGGCAGCCATGAGCGAGGCCCGCACCCAAGGGATCCCGACTCTGGCGATTGTCAACGCCATCGGATCCCAGGCCAGCCGTCTGGCGGATGCCGGGGTTCTCTACATCCATGCCGGTCCGGAGATTGCCGTGGCTTCCACCAAAGTGTTTACCGGCATGTTGGTGGCGGGGTATTTGCTGGCCCTGCAACTGGCCCAAGCCAAAGGGATCCTCAGCCCGGCCCAGATCCAAGCCCACCTGCAAGCCTTGATTGAGCTGCCGGGCAAGATCAGCCTGATGCTGAAGGACGCCGCCCTCTACGACCAACTGGCGGAGCAGTACCATCATGTTGCCAACATGCTCTACCTGGGCCGCTGGGTTAACGCCCCGATTGCCTTGGAAGGAGCCTTGAAGATGAAAGAGGTGAGCTATATCCACGCCGAAGGCTACCCGGCAGGGGAGATGAAGCATGGCCCTATTGCCCTCATCGACGAGCGGGTGCCGGTGGTGTGCATTGCCACCCGGGATCCCGTCTACGAAAAAATGCTCTCCAACATCGAACAGGTGCGGGCGCGGGGGGGACGGGTGATCGCCCTCATCAACCCCGAAGACACCCAGGTGCGGGAGAAAGCCGACCACATCATCGAGGTGCCCAGCACGACACCCCTGTTGTCGGCGGTTCTGAACGTGATCCCCCTGCAGTTGTTCGCCTACGCCATGGCTTTGCGCCGCGGAGCCGATGTGGATCAGCCGCGCAACTTGGCTAAGTCGGTAACAGTGGAGTAACGGCTGTCGCTCTTGCCACCGCCGGCCCCTGGTTTTTGCAAAATCGGGCAGATCACCTCTTTTTCATCAGCAGCCGCAGGGGGGATCTGCCAATTGGAGAGGAGACCTTGAATTTGGCTTTTCAGCGCTTGCAGATCGGCAATTCGCCGTTCGATCTCCTGCAGCTTGCCTTGCAGATGCTGGCGAATTTCTGGACAAGGCTGCTCCCCTCGGTCGTGGACATCCAGGATTTGGCGGATTTCTTCTAAGCTCAGGCCCAGGCTCTGGCAGCGGCGGATAAAGGCCAGACGAACCAAAACCGAAGGGTCGAACAGCCGATAGCTGGACTCCGCCCGTTCCACCGTTGGCTTCAGCAGGCCTATCGATTCGTAGTAGCGCACCGTGCGTACAGGCAAGCCGGCTGCTAGAGCCACCTGGCCGATCTTCAGGCTGGCAGACAAGTCCTGGACAGCAGCAGGATTCGACATGTCCCCAACTGGATCCCTGTAGATTTCTTCAGCGTGACATACTCCCACACTCATGCTAAGGACGGTGCTGAATTATGCGAACAGCACCGATTTTGGGCAGATGGATAAACTGCCCGCAAATGCAGTCTTGTTTCATCCGGGGGAAAGTGAAGGAGCGATACCGCCCAACTCCCTTGAATCTGGGTTTCCCTGCCCGCTTGCCGTTACCGTCCCCCTTCAGCCACCGGTCGAATGCTTTGTGCACTCGCTCTATGCAGTTTTGCAGGACTTGCGAATGGACTGCTCTGTACTGCGGAAACAGGGCTTTCATCTTCACCAAATCCCGTTTCTGGGAGTAGAAATCGGGATTGTCTTTTAACTCAGGCAAGTGACAGATTAAGGGACAAGCATTGATGTCACAGCGATTGTGTTCCCACCACGCAAAGCGCTCTGCCAAGCGGTAGTTGTACTGCTTCCGTAACAAGTCTAGCCACTCGCTCATCAAAGCAATCTGGCTGGGCGTAGGTCGCAAACGGTACTGGTAAGCAGTTCTCATTGAGGCAAGGGTAATCTACTGGAATGAATCCTACCTTATTGCTTCATGCGGTGGGGTTACCGTCTCGGTTTTAGGCCAGTCCATTGAAAACCAAAGTGTCCCCGCCTCTCATCCCGACCTTCACCCTGGAAGTGGTGAGTGGATAGTGACTAGCCACTAGTCACTAACAGAGGGCAGGGCTTCCCGGCGGTCTAGCTAACGCTACGCATCGCCAACAGGAGCGATGAGCAGGGGAAACGCTACAAAAAACAAACCGTGAAAAATCCCCCGGCCTCAAGGGTGAGGAGAACGTCAAACTGCCCAAAATTCCCCTGCAATTTGCAATGGCCACAAAAGGGGATCCCTAGAGCTTGCGGGAATAGAACTCAACCACCAAAAGCTCGTTGACCGGGGCGCAAATTTGCTCGCGGGGGGGCAATTCCTTGATGCGTCCGCGCAGCTTTTCTTTGTCAAACTCCAGGTAGTCCGGCAAAAACAACCCCGGATACTCCGCGTAGGCGGCCACCAGCTTGCGGGAAGATTCCTTGTTTTTTACTGTAATCACATCCCCCACTTTGCAGCCATAGCTGGGAATGGTTACCTTTTGGCCGTTAACCTCTATGTGGCCGTGGCTCACGAGCTGCCGAGCTGCCGGAATGGTTGGAGCCATGCCCAGACGAAACACGATGCAATCCAACCGCATTTCCAGCATTTGCAGCAAGGCCAAACCGGTGGATCCCTTGGAGCGCCGTGCCTTGCGCATGTAGCGGATCATCTGCCGCTCGCTCAGCCCGTAGTTGAAGCGCACCTTCTGCTTTTCTTCTAAGCGAATGGCATATTCGGATTTTTTCTTGCGCTCGGCGCCATGCATACCGGGCGGGTTGGTATTTTTGGGGCGCTTGCGCGTCAAGCCGGGCAGATCAAGTCCCCCGAAGCGACGAATAATTTTTAGGCGGGGGCCTGTGTAGCGGGACATGCGGGCATTTCTCCGAAATCAGCAAACAAAGTCAGCAAGAGATGGTCAGCTGGGGAGCAAGAGGACGAGGCACCAAAAGAATCGGCGATCTACTATATTAAGCGTTTAGTTCCTGCTTTGGACAAGGGGTCAGGGCTGTCTTTTGGGATCCCGTCTCCACCGTTGTATTCACCCTGTCAGTCGTAGTGAACCCCCAGCTGGGTGCGGATGAAAGCGCGATCTTCGCTAAGCAAGCCGTTGAGGGTGCGCCGTTCCCCCAAGATGGGATCCGGATCCAGGCCGATGGCTTCCAAGTCGGCCAGAACCATCAGCTCCACCAACTGCGGGAAGCTCACCTTGGGCTCCCATCCTAGGACTCGCTTGGCTTTTGAAGCATCCCCCAACAGCAGATCCACCTCGGTTGGGCGGTAGTAGCGGGGATCGATCTCGATCAACACTTGGTCTTTGTACAACCCCTGTTCGGCTTGGCCGGAGCCTTTCCAGGTAATCGGCAGGCCCACCAGCGCGAAGGCCCGTTCCACAAACTCGCGCACAGTGTGGGTTTCCCCGGTAGCCAGCACATAGTCATCCGGCTGGGGTTGTTGGAGCATCATCCACATCCCCTCGACGTAGTCTTTGGCGTAGCCCCAGTCCCGCTTGGCATCCAGGTTGCCCAGGTAGAGCTTGTCCTGTTTGCCGGCCACAATGCGGCTGACGGCGCGGGTGATCTTGCGGGTTACAAAGGTTTCCCCTCGCCGTGGGCTTTCGTGGTTGAACAAGATACCGTTGCAGGCGAAGAGGTTGTAGGCTTCGCGGTAGTTGACCGTCTGCCAGTAGCCGTACACCTTGGCACAGGCATAGGGGCTGCGCGGGTAGAAGGGGGTGGTTTCCTTTTGCGGGATCTCCTGCACCAGGCCGAACATCTCCGAGGAGCCTGCCTGGTAAAACTTCACCCGGATCCCGGTGCGCTGCTGATAGTCGCGGATGGCCTCTAGGAGACGCAGCGTGCCCATGGCCACTGCATCAACAGTGTATTCCGGCGCATCAAAGCTCACCCGCACGTGGGATTGGGCCCCCAGGTTGTACACTTCCGTCGGCTGCACCTGTTCCAGGATCCTGCGCAGGGTGGTGCCATCCGTGAGATCCCCGTAGTGAAGGAATAGCCTAGCCTGGGGGTCATGGGCATCCACGTAGATGTGGTCGATGCGGTCGGTGTTGAAGGTGCTGGCGCGGCGGATGATGCCGTGAACTTCGTAGTTTTTCTTCAACAACAGCTCGGCCAGATAGGAGCCATCCTGTCCGGTGATGCCGGTAATTAGGGCACGTTGGGTCATAGAGCTGGGGGCAAAGACTAGGAAAACACCAAAAATCAAAATGGCCTGAGGCTCAAGTCCAATGGCAAAACTCAAACCTCAAAGCGGAGACCTTGAAGCTAGAACATTATAGTGCAGCGGGACTCCTTCTCCTCAGGCAGGGCCCGCCGAGGCACATTCCTGGCCAAGGGTGTGGTCTTTCAACCGTTGCAAAGCGGCAGTCAGGGCTGTGGGCCAGGGATCCGGCTGGCGCAGTTGTCGCACTCCCTGGGGCAGGCACAGCACAGAGGCGCGGCTGGTGCGGGCAATGGCTTCCAGATCCGGCAAGGGATCCAGCAGCAGCCCTTTTTCCATAACTTTGCGCAAGAGCGGTTCGTAGCCAGGAGGCGGGGGCTCGTCAGCATGGCCCAACAAGTCTCCTTCAGGGCCGCGAAAGATCTGCTTGCGACCGGGAAGGGTGGCTTTGGCAAAGGAAGCTTTGGCCACTGGGATCCCATTGATTTCCACCAATTTGTACACCCCGTTTACGCCTTCTCCAGTTACCAGGCGGGTGCCCACCCCATAACCGCTGATGGGGGCTTGGGAGCGATGCAGGCGCTCGATCTCGTATTCGTCCAAATCCCCACTGACGAACACCGGGGCGCCTTGAGGCAAAATCTGTTTCACCCGGCGAGAGAGATCTTCCAAATCTCCTGAGTCGATGCGCACCCCGCCGATTTCCCCCTGGGATCCCAGTTGATCCGGGCTTCCGGCTGCAAAAAGCTGGGCTGCCGTGCGCGCCCCTTGGATGGGATCGTAGGTATCGATTAGAAGCGCAGCTTGGGGAAAGTAGCGCCGAAAGGATTGAAAGGCGCGGGTTTCGTCTCCCGAGAGAGCAGCAATGGCCATCACTAGGGAATGGGCCATGGTTCCTGCCGGCTTGCGCCCCAATTTCAGGGCTGCCAAGACGTTGGAGGTGGCATTGAACCCTGCCGCCAGAGCCGCCCGGGCTGCCCACAGCCCCGCCTGGGGACCAAAAGCTCGCCGGGTGCCGAACTCCAACAAAATGGCCTCATCCCCTGCTGCATCTCGCATACGGGCCGCCTTGGTGGCGATCAGGGTCTGGTAGTTAAAGGTGGACAGCAAGTAAGTTTCCACCAGTTGGGCTTGCCAGAGGGGGGCTTCCACCCGCAACAGGGGCTGGTTGGCGAAAATGGCGGTTCCTTCCGGCACCGCCCACACATCCCCCTCAAACCGGCAGCGGGCCAGCAGCTCCCAAAAGCGCTCCGGCGCATCGGCGAAAATGCCCGTTTCCCGCAGTGCTCGCAAAGCCTCGGGGGCGAAGCTCAGTTGCTGCAGATAGTCCACTGCCTGGGTGAGCCCCATGGCGATTAGGTAGCCATAGTCGGTGGGCAGCCGCCGCACAAACAGCTCAAAGGCAGCGGGCTGAGCCTCTAGCCCTTCCCCCACGTAGCAGGCGGCCATGGTGAACTGGTACAGGTCGGTTAGCAGGCCATAGTCTTGGGGCCGCAACGACGAGAAATCAGGGCTCAACATGAAAAACCTCGGGGCAGAAGCCAGTGGGGAACGGCGGGATCGAGCAGAGGGCTGTTGCGAAGGTTATAGTGAAACTTACCATAAGTAAGGCTGCTTGTAGGGATCCACCAGAAGCATCACAACCCCAAAAAACCCTAAAAATCGGCCTCGACAAGACACCAAACCCAAACTCAGCCAGAAATACAGGCGGCCATCTGGACAAAACCTCTTCCCCAACTTATAGTGAAACCAACCATAAGTACCAGCCCGACTTCCTTTAACCTTAGATCAAGCTTGTGCAAGCCTGGTCAATCCAGCCCCCACCGGGAGAACGCCATGAATGCCACTCCACAGGAGCTAACGGTTGCGGCTCCAGCGGGCCTTCCCCCCCACTTTGATCCGGAGCGGGTGGGAGAGATTTGGCGCGTGCCCTACCAACAGCGGGCAGCAGAAGCCGAGCTCTGGGCCAAGGAGCAAGGGATCCCGCCGGCAGAGGCGGATCGGGTGCGGGTGGGCTTGCTGCTCATTGATGTGCAGAACACCTTTTGCATTCCCGGCTTTGAGTTGTTTGTGGCCGGTTCCGGCGGATTGGGAGCGGTGGAAGACAATCGACGGCTTTGTCAGTTCATCTACCGCAATTTGGCCTGCATCACCCAGATTGTTGCCACTCTCGACACCCACACGGCCATGCAGATCTTCCACCCCGTCTTTTGGGTGGACGCGCAGGGAGCCCATCCTGAGCCGGCCACGGCCATTTCGGCAGCCGATATCCGCTGCGGACGCTGGCGGGTTAACCCCGCCATGGCTGCCAACCTCACCCAGGGGGATCTGACGCGGTTGCAGGTCTACGCTCTGCACTACGCCGAGCAGTTGGAGCAGGGGGGAAAATATCCCCTCATCGTCTGGCCCTACCACTCCATGCTGGGGGGGATTGGCCATGCCCTGGTGCCAGCGGTGGAGGAGGCGATTTTCTTTCACGGCATGGCCCGCTGCAGCCAGCCCAGCCTGCAGCTCAAGGGAGCCAATCCCTTGACGGAAAATTATTCCGTGCTTAGCCCGGAGGTTTTGACCGGGCCGGAAGGGGATCCCATCGACGAGAAAAATGAGCCTCTTATCCGCCACCTGCTGCAGTTTGATGCGCTGATCGTGGCTGGCCAAGCCAAAAGCCATTGCGTGGCCTGGACGGTGAGTGACCTGCTGCAGGAAATCCAAGCCACGGATCCCAGCTTGGCCAAGAAAGTTTATCTTCTGGAGGACTGCACCTCGGCGGTGGTGATCCCCGGCGTTGTGGATTTCAGCGAACAGGCGGAGGCCGCTTTCGCCCGCTTTGCGGAAGCAGGAATGCACCGAGTGCGCTCCACGGATCCCATCTGGGAGTGGCCTGAGTTTCCCCGGGATCCCAGCTGACCTCCAACATCCGGTATGATGCAGCAGGATCCTCTGCTGGAGCAGCCCTGTGTACGGTCGCGGTAGCGGTGCGGAGCACTCTCGCGGTAGCGGTGCGGAGCACTTTTGGGATCCCCGCCCTGAGGCCAGTTCCACCGTCTCCAGCAGTCTGCGCCCCCCCAGCGGTGCCCGGGATCTCCTGCCGCGGGAAGTACAACGGCGGGAGAAGCTGGAGGCTCAGCTGACCCGGGTTTTCCGGCGCCATGGCTACCAGCGCATCATCACTCCCACCCTAGAGCGGCTGGAAACGCTGCTGGCGGGGGGATCCATCCGCGCTGAGTCGGTGCTGCAACTGCGGGATGGCGAAGGGACGATGCTGGGGCTGCGCCCCGAGTTCACTGCTTCCATTGTGCGGGCGGCAGCCACCCGTCTAGCCGGTGGGCCTTTGCCGTTGCGGCTCTACTACCACGGCAGCGTTTTTCGCAACAGCCGGCGGGAGGAGGGATCCTACAGTAGCCAGGAGTTTTTTCAGTCCGGAGTGGAGCTGATCGGGGCAGGGGGATGGCTGGCAGATGCCGAGATTCTGCTGCTGCTGGCCGATTGCATTCGCTCGATCGGCATCTCTTCTTGTGTAAACGGGACGGAGGCCGCCTGGACGCTGCTGCTGGGAGATGTCAGCCTCACCGAGAGTTTGCTCAGCGCCGTTGCCCCCACGGCTCAAGCGGCAGTGCGCCGTGCCATTGCCCAGCTCGACTACGTTTACCTGGAATCGGCCCCTCTGCCGGAAGCCGCCCGCCAGATTGGCTTGCAGATTCTGGGGCTGCGGGGCCAGCCCGGCTCAGTTCTTTCTGACCTGGCTCAGTTGCCTGTGCCGCCTGAGCGGCTGCGGGATCTGCGGCAGCTCTGCCAGGTGCTGGAGGAACATGGGGTGCGGGTGGTGCTGGATCTGAGCTTGTTGCAAACCCTGGCCTACTACACCGGTATCGTTTTTCAGGCGGTGGCGAGCGGGGAGGTCATTGCTCTGGGGGGGCGCTACGACCGGCTGCATGCTCTCTACAGCCCTCAGCAGGTCGAACAGCCGGGGATCGGCTTTACCCTTCTGCCGGATACGCTGCTGCGGCTCTTGCCCCCCGATCCCCAAACCGAGGAGATGGGCTGCAAACGGTTGGTGGTGCCCCTGGTGCCGGCAGGGATCCCGGCGGCGCTGGCCTTGGCCGCCCGCTGGCGAGAAGAGTGCACCGCACCGCTGACGCGAACGGAGGCGGTGGAGCTGGAATTGCTGGATCGGGCCCCTGAAGAGATCGAAGCCTATGCCCGCCAATGTCGGATCCCGGAGATCGCCTGGGTACAAGCCGACGGCAGCTACCACATCACCCACCCGGGCTAATGCTGGCAAGGTTGACCTCCCAACAGAGACGGGGCTGCACCAGTTGCAACAGGTGTTGGCGAATGCGTTCCAACTGCCGGATGGCGCTCTGCACCCCTGGCGCAAACGGCTGACGGGATCCCTGCGCCCAAAAATGCTGCTGCAAATAATCGATCAGCCACAGTTGTGCCGGCAGCTCCAAACTGGCCACCGCTCTGCCCAATTCCAATGCCTGCTGGAGAGAAGAGTGCCAGGGCCAACGTTTGAGTTCCTCAAGGAGCGACGGCGGGATCTGCTGCAGGTGCTGGTGGGCCAGCAAGGCCAAGCCGGGGCTGCCCTGGGCCAAGGCAATCAGCTCGGATCGAGAGATCCCTGCCAGATCTGGGCAACCCAACCCACTCAGCACCCGGTCGACCTCTTCTGGGCTGAGGCGGCGAAAAGGCACCATCTGGCAGCGGGACAACAGCGTCGGCAACAGCGAGGCCGCCTGGGGGGCGATGAGTATAATATGGGCTGGGCCTGGCTCCTCCAGGGTTTTCAACAAAGCATTGGCAGCGCTTTCCGCCAAGGTTTCGGCTCCCTCCAGCACCACCACCGCTCCCGTTCGCGTAAGCGGGACGGAGTCCTTTAGCGGGGCGGAGCCCTTTCGCTGGGCTCGAATCGGCTTGCGGGCACAGAAGCGGGATACCCCCTGCACCTGCTCCAGGCGAATTTGGGGCGGCGAGCGCCGTTGCAAGGTTTGCGCCTCCGGGGAGTCTGCCGCAATTAGGCGGCCTTGGTGCAGGTAGGTGGGGCTGACCCAGTGGAGATTGGGATGGTTGCCCGCCAGCAGCCAACGGCAGTGGGAGCACTTGCCGCAAGGGATCCCGGAGCTGGATTCGCACAAGAGGGCCTGGGCAAACCAACGGGCCATCAGCTTCCGCCCCACCCCTTGGGGGCCCAAGAAGCAGTAGCTGGAAGTCACCCGCCCCTTCTCCAGGGCCGCCACAAGCAGTCGTGCCGCCATCTCCTGCCCGACAATGTGCTGTGGAGGCAAGACCTTCATCCGCTTGACGGTCTCGGCGCTCGGACGGAGTTCTGGCATATCTCAGCATCCGCTGGCAGAAGCTGGCAGGAAATGTTTGCGAAAATACTGCAGCGTCTCCGGTCGCAATAACCCCCGCTCCACCAAGGGATCCCCCCAGTGGGGCGAAGATTCATCCATCGGCGGCAAGGACTCCAGCACTTCAGCAGCCAACAAGTCGGCAGCCTTGAGGAACTGATACATTTACGCTGAACACTGCTGAACATCACTGTTCAACTATGCAGCGATAGCATTCTGTTTGTTTCCAAACAGAATGGCGGTATCCCGCAAAGCTTTGAGTAGAATACCCAAAGCGCAGTTTCCGTGTCGTCTTACTACCAATTTTCTGCTTTGCTTTGGCTACCATGTTGGCAGACTCGAAAGTAAACAGAAAGATCAACTGGTAGTAATCCGTACTGAACATATTATACATTATTTTCAGTATAGTTGAGCTTATTATTGACTAGAGTCATGCTCTCCCACCGTGCGGCACCCCGACAAACGGGCAGAATACCCCCCATCCGCAAAGAACTTGAAAGTGCTATGCCTCCGGCACCCTACCGGGAACCGCACCGCTACCGCGACCGTGGTTGCCTTCAGGCCGGTACACTCGCCAATGACCGCGGTCAGCTTGCCCCCCGACTGTTGCCAGCGGCTGAGGATGTCTTGGATCTGGGGCCGATCCAGCAAGCCCGCTGCCTGCAAGTTTTGGAACAGATGCCTGGCCCAGGGGGTGAGTTCCGCCAGCAAAGGATCCGTCGGCGTGTCCTCAGGATTGGCGGGAAGCTCCCCGGCATCGGTCGCAGGTTCCTCCAGTCTCCTCGTAAGGACTGTGTTTCGCTCACGCGAACGTGCTGGCTCATCTTTGGCGGTTGAGCCAGAGAAGTTGGCTGCTCTCAACTGAGCCTGCGCTGCCTCGGCGATCAGCTTTTGCTGTTCGTAACTCACCTGCAGCAGACGGTTGCGATTCTGCTCAATCTTGAGGTTCTCCTGTAAAGTCTCCAAGCTCTGTCGGTAGGCCGCTAGCAGCTCTCGCGCATCTCGCAGTTCCACCGTCAAGTTGGCCTGCTGCTGTTGAAGGGCGCTGAGGCGGGATCCCGTGGTTTTCAGTTGTTGTTGAGCTTGCTCCAAGGCTTCTTGGCGGGCTTGCAGGGATCCCTCCAGTTGGACAATGCGCTGGTCGGCCTCGGCCCGTTCTGCCCTGAGCTGGTGGATCAGGGCTTGGCTCTGCTGCAGTTGCTCCTCCAGTTGAGCAAGGTGCGCTTCGTAGTCACGGTTGGCTGCCATCAGCCGCGCCATTTCCGCTTGCAGTTGTTGTAGCTGCGCCTGTAAGCTTTCCACCTGCTCTGGGGGAACATAGCCGGAAAGCCGCGCCATTTGGGCCTCGTGCTCTTGCTGTAGCTGGGCGTAGCGCTCTTGCCACATCTGCAAAGCGGCCCTCAGCTCCGCAATCTGTTGCTCTAAAGCGGCAACCTGCTCTGGCCAGAAGGAGTCCAGATGCCGGGATGGGGCAGCTTCTGGCTCTGCAGCTTGCTGGGCAAGTTGGGCCTGCAGCTGATCCCGCCCCGACCGGAGCTGCTGGAGCTGCTGGAGCGCCGCTTCCAATTGAGCGCGTAGGTCAGCCACAACGCTGCTGGGCACCGAGTCCAACTGGCGTTTCTGCAGAATCTGGATTTGCTCTTGCAACTGCTCCAATTCCGACTGATAGCAATCTTGCTGGGTTTGCAACTGCCGCTGCGCCCTTTGCTCAGCAGCGCGGGCAAGAGCCAGCTCCGTTTCCAGCCTTTGCAGTTGTTCCCGCCAAACCCGCAAATCCTGCTGCAACGTTGCCTGGTGCTGGAGCTCTGCTTGTTGGAGACGGATGGTGGCTTCCAGTTTTTGAATGCGCTGCTGATACTGGTTTTGAAAATCGGCAATCTGCTGGTTCATGCTGGCCAGGATCCGATCCCATTCCTGTTCCTGGAGCTCGATTTGTAGCCGCAAGGCTTCCACTTGCTTGCGGTAGTCAGCCAAGGTGGCCGGTTGAGGCTCATCGGCAAAGGGATCCGAGGCTGCCGCGGCTAATGTTCCAGGGATGGAATCTCCCCCAGCCGCAGATTCAAGACTCGGCGGCTGAACCGTACTCTCTCTCCTGGCCTCTTCGGGTGCAGGCCAATCCTGAGCTGGGTCTTCTCGGCCAGGAATTGTCGATCTTCGGGGGATAGGCTGAACCTCGGGTACGGGATCCTTAGCCAAAAAAGGCTGCAGTGCTTCCCACGCATTGGGGGAAGCCATCCGTTGCAGTTGCACCTGAACATCCAAGGCGCGATCCAAAATGGCGGGCTGTACCCAGCCTTTCCAGGTGAGAATCTCCCCCAATTTCCGCCCGTAGCGACGCTGTTGGGCCAGAGCAACCCGCAACTGCTCAAAATCCAAGTGGCCCAGTGCCACCAAAATCTCTCCCAGAGAAAGGGACTGGCTGGGCAGGAAGCGGTAGAGAGCGGCTGGGGTGAGCCAGCCGTGCTCGAGACACACTTCTCCCAACTTGAGGTGGTTTTGCTGTTGCTCTCGCAGAGCCTGAGCCAACTGGGATTGGGAGATCAGACCCGCCCGCAGCAAACGCTGTCCCAGCGGTAAGCTCGACTCAGCCCCGTCGGCAGCAGCACCCCGCCCCTCCAGAAAGGGGAATGGGGTAGAGCCACTCTGGGAGGAAGAGGAGCGCGGAGGCATCAATAAAGTTCCCAGTTTAGGACTGTGTTGTTGCTGTACTTTAGCTTATCGCCCCTCAGGATAAAGCACAAAGAGATGCCAACGCCACATTGACCAGAAAACTGGGTTACAAGCCCCGCCCTTTATGACGGCTTCTTGATACAGTAACTGCGAACTCCGCCAGCTTGTTCGCCTGCGGCGGCACTGAGTGCTTCGTGGTGCAGTACCTCTTACTAGAGGGACATTAGAGGGACAAAGTATCTGGGAGTCTCTTCCCAGTAATTAGGGCGGCGGCATCCCTCTTCGTGCATAGGGATGGAGCAGTACAGCCTGTTAAGGAATCAAGGGGCACAGTAGCAACACCTAGCAAACCAACTTCGGAAGCAGAATGGATTGATGAGTAGTCAAGAGGTCTCTGCTATCTGCTCCATCCCATACTTCCCGGCTCTGGAAAACTGCCGGATAAAAGGCTTCAATACCGACCACATCCTCTCAATCGGATTCAACTCTGGTGCATACACAGGCAGGTCTATGATCCGCGCACCTGTTCCTTGAATCAAACCCTCCACTTCCGAACTCTAATCACCACCTTCCGCGCATCCAGTTCCGGACATGAGTCACTTTGCAAAAACTCCAGAAAATTGCTCTTCCGCATTCCACCCTTGATAACACAACAGCCTACTGCCTCTCTCCAGGAAATAGCTTCAATAATCTTATGTTTTTTCCCTTTGCATCTCTGACGGTAACTGTAAGCTCTTTGACTGCGTAAACTCCGAGATACCCCTCCGTTCCATTGCCTCTCACACCCTTGTCTGGTCTAGAATAGCTATATCTTCCACTGGTATATTCTTGACTTCTTAACTATAGGCTAATTGTTGCCTTTGCACCTCCTCTTCTCTGATTTTTACACTGCGGTAATTCTTTTTAGCGTCATTCCTCGCTTTTTTAAAAAGTTGTCTATCGTAACAGCACTCACATCAGTATCCAGTTGCTCTCGTAGCAGTTCTTGATACTACCACGGATAATAGTTCAGGCGCCTTTCAATGACCGTCATAACTTCTTGCCGGTGTTGTTCCAGAATACCTACTCGCTTTGTGCCGACTTTCTTGGGGGATAAATCCTGAGTTTGTTGATACTGATGCACCCAGTGGTGCAGTGTTCTTTGGGTTACCATGAACTGTTCCGCTACCTGGCGAGTGGAGGTCTTGCCTGCCTGATAAGCTGCCACAACTCTTTGGGATAAATCTAACAAATAGGTTGGTATATATCTCTCTTTTCTCTTGGATACTTGTATCCTAATTCATAGGCTGTAATCGGTGAAGTGCCAAAAATGATTCTGATTCTTGTTTCAGCATCGTTGCTGAGCAACCGCTAGGGTGTAGAGACGCGGATCTTCGACAAGAGGATCCCTAGGAAAAAACGAGAAAGAAGGAGAGAAAATCATGTCTGCCAGCACCCTTGTCCGTTGCGCCTGTGAACACTGCAACTGCAGCTTCGAGAGCAGCCAAGGCTATCGCTACGAAGGTCAACTCTACTGCAGCGAAGCCTGTGCCACCCACAATCACGAGCACCCTTCCGCCTGCTGTGTGGCTTCCCACTGCTGTCAATAAGCAGGTCACCAGGCCTTCTTGGGGATCCCAAGCTGCTTTTCTCCCCAGGCAGTTTTTGATAGGCTCCTAGGAACCTTTATCCCTGTCGAGCTTGCATGGAATACCGCTGGGAGCTGCTGCCCACTCCCCCCCAGTTCAATCCGCAACTGAGCCGGGAATATGGCAAGTATGCGGCCAAGGTGATGGCTCTGCGGGGTCTGCACACCTGGGAGCAGGCGCAGGCCTTCGTGGATCCCGAACACTATTCCCCCACACCACCAGCATCCCTGCCGGATCTGGAGCGGGCGGTGGCGCGGCTGCTGCAGGCACGGGAAAGGGAAGAGACCCTGTGCATTTGGGGGGACTTTGACTGCGATGGTGTCACCAGTACCAGTCTCCTGCTCTCGGCGTTACAACCCTTGGGCTTCCGAGTCCAGTTCTCCATACCGCTGCGCAGCACCGAGGGGCACGGGCTCAATCCTCAACGGCTACAGCAGGTGCTGGCCCAGGGCTGCCAAGTGATCCTGACGGTGGATTGCGGGGTGGGCAATGCTGCCGAAATTGCCATGGCCCAAGTCCAGGGGGTGGACGTGATCGTGACGGATCACCACATGCTGCCGGATCCCTTGCCCGCTGCCTATGCGGTGGTCAACCCCTTGCGATTGCCGGCTGAACATCCGCTGCGCTTCTTGCCGGGGGTGGGAGTGGTCTACGAGTTGGCGGAGGCGCTCTACCAAGCCCTAGGGATCCCTGGTGTCGAGCAGCACCTGGATCTGGTGGCGGTGGGAATTGTGGCCGATGTGGCGGTGTTGCAGCGGGAGTGCCGCTACTTGGTGCAGCGGGGCCTGCCGGTGCTGGCCAGTACGCAGCGCCCGGGGTTGCGAGCTCTGCTGGCCCAGGTTAGCAACGGCCAGCTCCAGAGGTCGCCGACAGCCCAGGATATTGCTTTTCGCATCGCCCCCAAGTTGAACGTCATTGGCCGCTTGGAAGACGCCAGCTTAGCAGTGGAGCTGCTGACCACCTCCGATCCAGAGCGGGCCCAGGCGCTGGTGCAACGGTTTGTTGCCCTTGACGAAGAGCGCCGGCAGCTCACCCAGCAAGTGATCCAAGAGGCCAGCCAACAGGTAGAGAGCTTGGATCTGACCCGGGAAGGAGCCATTGTTCTGGCGGAAGCCGGCTGGAACCCAGGGGTTCTGGAGATCGCGGCGGCGCGCTTGGTGGAGCAGTACCGCTGCCCGACGGTGTTGATTGCCAAAGACGAAGCCACAGGGCTGGGCCATGGGTCGGGTCGTTCCCTGCCAGGGGTGAACCTGGTGGAGGCCATCGAGGCTGTGCGCCCCCTCTTGCGGCGGGGAGGCGGACACCCCATGGCCGCCAGGATCCAAGTGGATCTGGCTTGCCTGGCCGCTGTGCAACTGGCGTTGCAGCGGGAGCTGGCCGCGCGGGTTAGCCCGGATCAGCGGGCTCGCGCCTTGGCGGTGGAGATTATCCTCGACTGGGAGCTACTGGTCTCTCAGGATCGGGATGGGGTGGCAGAGCTGGATGAGGTGTATCGGCAATTGCAGCTTCTGCAGCCCTTTGGGCACGGCAACCCCAACCCCGTCGTTGCCTTGATGAACTTCCGTCCCAATAGCTCCAACCTGGGAGTCTCCCGCAATGGCCGCCACCTCAAGTTTGAACTCCAAGGCTCGCTGGGATCCCGTACCCTGTGGTTTTGGCAAGCCGGAGAAGAGCTGGAGCGCTGGCAAAAATGCCAGGCTTTGGACATCGCCCTCCAGTTGGAAGCGGATGACCGGGGCAGACAGCCTTGGCAGGGCAAAGTGCTGGCGGTGCGCCCTGCGGGAGAGTGGCAGGCACCCACCATTTCCGCCCCTCGCCTACAGATCCAAGATTTTCGGCAGAAACCCCTGCCGGATTCGCTGAAAGGGGCCATCTGTTACGACGGGCAGGAGGCCGAGAACCTTGTTCCACCACCAAAAGGGGCAAAGCTGGTGCTGGCCCGCTGGCCCTGGCTACCGGCGGACTTGGCACAACTGCTGCAACAGGTACAGCCCCGAACCCTGATCCTGGCCGCTTCTGCCTCCCCCTGGGAGCAGATCCCCGCCCGAGTCAACTGGCTGATGCAACAGTGGCAGGCAGGCCAACGGGATCCCGAGGATCTGGCTGCAGTAACTGGCTTTCCCCGGCAATGGCTGGCGGAACTGGACGGCCCGGAGCAGATCCCCACGCTGCTGATGGGCCGCCTTCAGGAATCCCAAGCCTTTCACCGCTGGCTGGATGAGGCTAGCCCCACCCAGATTGCCCAACTGTGTCAGCGGCTGCTGCGACCGGATCCCCTCTCAAGAGAGACAAGAGAGAAAAGAGAAAAGAACGGAGAGTAGTGAGAAGGGAGCATGCCTCTAACCCCCAAAACCCTGAACTTTGCTGAATTTACTGAGCTTTAGGCGGTTTGGCAAAAGTCATTGAGAGGGATATAGTAGACCAAGTTTCCCCCTGATCCTTGAGTCCACCGCAACGGTTGCCGGGAAGTGAAGGGGGAAAGCGCTCGAGGGGTATTCCTCAGGGCTTTGCGGGATACCGCCTTCCTGCTCAGAGATAGGCAGGATGCGATCGCTTCTTTCCTGAACCATGTTCAGGAGAGTTCAGCGTGAATGTATCGGTATCCTCACTCCTCTCTCCTCACTTCTCACTCCTCATTGTTGCTCCCCACCGCTGACGCGATACTCTGGATCAAATGGCTCAACCTCATTTTTTCCAGCAACCAGAGCCCCTCAGAGTTTTCTGTGATCCCGGTTCGCCTAACCTTGCACAATTTTCTCTGTTACGCTCACGCCGTTTTGGATCTGCGCGGGATCCACACCGCCTGTATCTGTGGCCCCAATGGGGCAGGCAAGTCTGCCCTGCTCGATGCCCTCACCTGGGGCCTTTGGGGGCAAAGCCGGGCTAGCAATGACAGCGATCTCATCCGCAAGGGGGCCAGCGAAGCCTGGGTAGAGGTGATCTACCGCTCCCGAGGACAAACCTACCGCATCCTGCGCAGCCGTCATCTATCGGGCGAGGGATCCCTGGAGTGGCAAATTCAAACCGGAGAAACCGACGGCCAACCTCGCTGGCGTAGCTTGACCCGCCGCGGCATGCGCGCCACCCAACAGGCCATTCAAAGTCAGCTCAGCCTCGACTACGAGACCTTTATTCACTCCGCCTATCTGCGACAAGGACAAGCGGATGCCTTCACCCTGAAGCGTCCCAGCGAGCGCAAGCAAATTTTGGCCGACATGCTCAAGCTGGGGCAGTACGATCTGCTGGCCGACCGCTGCCGGGAACGGGCACGCAGCGCCAAGCTCAAAGCGGATCTGCTCCAAGAGCGCCTGCAGCAGCTCGACCAACAACAGGCCCACCTTGGCCAAATCCAAGCCGAACTGGAGCAACTCCAACAACAGCAAACTCATCTGCAGCAGCTCCTAGCCCAGCAACAGCAGGAATTGCAAGCCCTAGAGCGCCTCTACGAACATCGCTGCATCCTGCAGGAGCGCCACCAACACCTTACCCAACACTTGCAAAAGCTCGGCGCCAACCTGCAGCACACCGAGCAACAGTGGCGTGCCCAGCGACAGCACCTGCTCCAGTTGGAAGAGCTGATCGCCCAGAGTGAAGACATCCTGGCGGGCTACGAACGCTACCAAGCCCTGATGGCCCAAGATCGCCATCTCCACCACCTCTTCGAGCAACAGCAGCATCTGCTCCAAGAACGCCAAAAGCTGCAAGCCCGGCAAGCAGAGCAGCAACAGCAGCAACTGCGCAAGATGCAACGGCTGCAACAGGAGTTGGCCACCTGCCAAGCTCAGGCCCAAGCCGATGCCCAATTGCTGGCAGAACAGGAGCGCATCGAAATCGGCCTGCGCCACTACCAGCAAGCTCAAGAGCGTCTCCAGGCCTTGAACCAAGCCCAAGCGCAAGCCGCCATCCTTCTCCAGCAGCAACAGCATTGGCAAGAGCAAATCCGCCGCGAGCGGGAACGTCTGCAAGCCCGCCTCCAGCTTCTCAGCCAGCAACTGCAAAGCCAGGAAACTCTAGCCCAGCAGCAGCAGCACCTGGAGCAGAAAATTGCCGAAGGAGAGGCCGCCTTGGCAGAGCTGGAGCGACGGCGTCTCTACCAGCAGCAGGTGTTGGAAAAAGTCCAAGAACGACGGCTGTTCGTGCAAAAGCTCCAGGAACGCCAGCGGGTTCTCCAGCAACAGTGGCAACAGGAAGAAGAACGCTGCCGCCTGTTGGTGACCACCTGGGAGGAAGGTCAAGAGGTGTTTTCCGCTCAAAGTGCTCCGCGCAGCGAACGAGATCAGGTCACCCCCACTTTGGCGAGGGTGACGGCCCTTGTCGAGGAGGCAGCAGAACAAGAGAAGGGATCCCCGGCCCTATCTTCTGTCGGCCAGCCTGCAGAGCCATCCCCTGCAACGCCGACAGCAGAGCCGCAGGGATCCAGCCTTATGGCTCCGCAGCGCCGTCGCCACTGGACTTGCCCCCTCTGCGCCCGTCCCCTCAGCCCGCGCCTGCGGGATGTGGTGCTGAAAAAACACCGCGAGCGTCAAGAGGAAATTGCCGGCGAACTGTTTGTTATCCGCGAACAACTGGCGGTGGCCGACCGGGAGATCGAACTCTTGCAAGAAGAATACCGCCGTCTTAGCCAAGAACTGGCCACTTGGGATGAGCGCCTGCATCTGCAAGGGCGATTGCAACAGCAGTGGGAAGCCGAGCAGGAGCGCTGTCGGCAAATCCAGCTCTGGCAAGCAGAGGCGGCAGAGTTGAGGGAAATCCTCGACCGGGAAGCTTACGCTCAAGAAGCTCGGCAACAGCTCCAGCAGATCCAGCAGGCCCTGCACCAACTGGGCTATGACGAGCGCGAGCACGCCCTACAACGGGGAGAACTGGAGCGCTGGCGCTGGGCCCTGGGCCGCTCTCAAGAACTCCGCAAGGCCCAAGAGCGCCGCTCTCACCTATGGGAGCAAATCGCCTCCCTACAGGCACAACTGGAAACCCTGCAACAGGCGGTATCCAAGGACTCCGGCCCGCCAGTGGGATCGGATTCTCCCCTGGCGGAGCGGTTGGCTCAGGTGGAACAGGCGTTAAACTACCTGGGCTACGACGGATCCCTGCACCAGCAGGTGAAAGCCGAACTGGCCCAAGCGCAACTCTGGCCGGTGCGCCTGCAAGCCCTACAGGTGGCCCGCCAGGAACTGCCGGAGGTGGCAGCCCGCACCCAAGCCCTATCCCAACGCCTGCAGGAAAGCCGCCAGCACTTTGCCCAAGCCACCCAAGAGCTGGAACGGCTTCAGCAACAACTGGCGGAGCATCCCGAGGTTTTGCCTGCTCAGCTGGAAGGGATCCGCCAAACCCTGCGGGAGCACCGCCGGCGGCTGGATGAGGTGCTGTCTCAGATAGGGGCCGCCCAACAACGGCTACAACAGGCGGTTCAACAGCAGGCGGAACAGGCCGAGCTGGAACAGCAACTGCAACAGGCCCGCCGCCAGCAGCAGGTGTACCAAGAGCTGGCCAATGCCTACGGCCGCAACGGCATCCCCGCCCTGATCGTCGAAAATGTCCTGCCCGAGCTGGAAGCCCAGGCCAACCAGATCCTGGCCCGCCTTACCCAACACCGCCTGCACCTGCAATTGGTTACCCAGCGCTCCGGGCGACGCTATTGCTCACCGGCCAAGCTGTCCTCCGTAGCGGGACGGAGTCCCTATGACACCCTCGACATTCTCATTGCCGATCCCCACGGCACCCGCCCCTACGAGACTTACTCCGGTGGAGAAGCCTTCCGCATCAACTTCGCCATTCGCCTGGCCTTGTCCCGCCTGCTCACCCAGCGCTCGGGATCCGACCTGCAAACCTTAATCATCGACGAGGGGTTTGGATCCCAGGATGCCACCGGGCGCGCCCAACTGCTGGCTGCCATCAACGCCATCGCCCCGGACTTTGCCTGCATCTTGGTGATTACCCACATCCCCAGCCTGCAGGATGCTTTCCCCCGCCGCATTGAGGTACAACCCTCTCCCCAGGGATCCCGCCTCTCCATTCGCGGCTAGTCCCTTCAGGAGTTGCCGGCACGATTTTGCAGCCACTGCTGTAACAGGGGCACCAGAGTCTCGCTGAGTTGGTTCCACTGGTCGGGCTTCTGGACGGTGGTCAGCAGCTCCACTCGCTCGCCTCGGATCACCAGAAAGCCAACTGGCTCGATGCGCACCCCACCCCCCGCTCCCCCGAACAGACTGGCCGGATCCCCGCCGTTGCCGCGACAGCCAGAAGCAGTTTTGCCGAAGTTACCCCCTCCCCCACCCAAGCCAAAATGCAAGGACATGTAAGGGACAATAATCGTCTCACCAATAGTGATCGGCTGACCAAAGGTTTGTCCCGTTTCCGCCAAAACCTTCAGCTTGCCGAGCACCGCCTCCAGCACCGATTCCACGTTGAAGTCGGATCCCATCTCCGTTGACTCGCCCACCAGACGCTCGGGCAAATGGCGCGCAGTACCTTCCCAGGCTAGTGCAGCCACGCCCAAGAGAGAAAGCCCAAGAAACTCCCCTAATCTTCGTCCGGCGAGCCGGAATAGAGATCTTCCAAACGGCTGCGAGCTTCTTCCAAGCTGGCCGAGCGAATCACCAGTAGAGGCTCCTCGGTGAGGTTGCCATCTTCATCCAGCAGCTCTGGGTGAGGGATCCGCTTGCGGGCACGACGAGGAGAGGCCTTGCGCTCTTCCACGCCCAGTGTGATGACATTGGTAACCAAGTTGCGCAGGGCCAAAAAGGCAATGGCCACAAAAGCGATGAGGTAGAGAATCTGCAGCATTACAGGTCGGGGGAGGGGTGAATCTGGCGAAATTGACGGCCCAATTCGGCACATTTCATAAGCAGGCGATGCCATTTTGCCATCAGCCCAGGGTCGATGCCAACCTCTTGATCAGAGGCCTGATAAAGCGCTTCGGCCACCTGTAGCTCCGCCTGGGCAGCCAAAACCTCTTCCAGCAAGGACTGCTGCTCTTCTGGGCTGATCAATTCCAGGGTCTCTTCCTGCAAAAAGCGGCGAGAACGCTCAAACCAGTAGCGGTAGTCCTCCAACAGTGGCCCCAGAATCTCCCGCAACAGCTCAGATTTGCTCATGGCCTGGGATCCCTCCACAACTGGTTTGGATGAGAAAAGCTTAGCAGAACTTAACCTTCTCTCGCCACGGGAGAGCGGGATTCCAGGTAGGCTTCCATCTCCAGCATCAGGGCTTCGATCTGAGGCAGCAATTCCAGGGCCTGCTCTTGCCAGTAGCCCCGCTGGTGGGCTTCCAGCAGCCGCTCGCTCATGTCCCGCAGCGCCCAGGGGTTGCGGGATCGCAGGAACTGCTGGACTTGGGGATCCAATAGGTAGGCGCGGGCCAGGCCGGCGTACATGAAATCCGGCACAGCATGGGTGGTGACGTCGTAGGCAAAGAGGTAGTCCAGGGTGGCAGCCATCTCGAAGGCGCCCTTGTAGCCGTGGCGCATCACGCCGGCAATCCACTTGGGGTTGATCACGCGGGCGCGATAGACGCGGTCAATTTCTTCGGCCAGGGTGCGGATCTTAGGGTTGTGGGGACGGGCGTGATCCCCGAAGTAAATCCGCGGGTTGCGGCCCTGGAGCGTTCGCACTGCCGCCACCATCCCCCCTTGAAACTGGTAGTAGTCATCGGAGTCCAGCAGGTCGTGCTCGCGGTTGTCTTGGTTGTGGAGCACAATTTGCAGGTGGGCCAATTGCCGCCGCAGGGCTTCGGGGGCCGGCTCTCCCTCGCCATCGGCCCGGTAGGCGTAGCTGCTCCAATTGAGGTAGGCGCGGGCCAGATCCGCTTCTGTTTCCCAGTTTTGCGCCTCGATCAGCCCCTGTAGGCCGGCCCCGTAGGCCCCCGGCTTGGAGCCGAAGATGCGCAGCCGCGCCCGCTCCGCTGCTGCTTGCGTTGGGATCCCTTGCTCCTGCCAGTACTGGGTATCGGCCAGCACGTGGGCCCGCAGGGGATTGTCGGCTTCTGGCTCCTCCAGGTCAGCCACGGCCTGCACGGCCCGGTCAAACAGGGCAATCAGATTGGGAAAGGCATCGCGAAAGAAGCCAGAAATGCGCAAGGTTACATCCACACGGGGGCGGCCCAAAACCGCTACAGGCAGGATCTCGATGTCCACCACCCGTCCTCCATCCCAGCGGGGTTTGACCCCCAAGAGCGCCAGGGCCTCGGCCCAATCGTCGCCGCCAGTTCTTAGAGTTGAAGTGCCCCAAACGGATAGGCCCAGGCGACGGGGATATTCCCCCTGCTCTTGCACGTAGCGCTCCACCAGCCGCTCGGCGGCCAGTGAGCCGACCTGCCAGGCGGTGGGGGTGGGGATGGCACGAATGTCCACCGAGTAAAAGTTGCGCCCCGTGGGCAACACGTCCACTCGGCCTCGGGTGGGGGCGCCGGAAGGGCCGCTGGGCACATAGCCGCCCCCTAGCCCATGCAGCAGGTTCTCCAGCTCCTGGGGGGTTTGCTGCAGGCGCGGCAGCAGATCCGTCTCGATCCAATGCAGCACCTGCCTGGCTGCTGGCCCCGGCGGCGGATCGTAAGGGATCCCTTGCAGCCGCTGGGCAATCCAGCGGCGGGCTTGTGCCTCCAGGGCGGCAACCCCATCTCCGATGTGGCGAAAGTTCTCGCCCATAGACCTTGAGGTTTTCCCAGGCCGGCTGCCAGCGGCTAATTCTTCAGATAGACCGCTGCCCCTAGGCCGACCAACATTTCCTCAGGGGTAATTTTGCCATCTTGGTTGGTATCCAGGGCATCGAAAACGCGATCTGCCCCCATCCACTCCTCGCGGGTGATGAAGCCATCCCCATCCAGGTCGTAGAGGCGGAAGACATCCTGGGCGGCGTGGGTAATGGTTTCCTTGGCACCCTCCAGCTTCTGCAGCCGCTCGGTGAGCAGTTTTTCCAGCACCTCCAGCGCTTTGGAGAAGCCCTGGATCCCTTCTTCCAGCTTTTCTGAGGCCATGCGGTTTTCCCGGTGCATCTGGTCGAAGGTAGCTCGATCCATCACCAGGCGCGGGATGTCCATTTTCTTGGCTTTTTCCGGATCCAGTTTGCGCTCCAGGTAACCCTCGGTGTTCTGCAGCTCCGCCAGCAGCGCCGGTGAGATGGTGAGAAGATCGCAGCCGGCCAACTCGATGATCTCCCCGATGTTGCGGAAGCTGGCCCCCATCACTTCCGTCGGAAAATCGTATTTGCGGAAGTAGTTGTAAATCTGGGTTACCGATTGCACCCCCGGATCTTCGGCAGGGGGATAGCTCTCCCGGCCCGTGTGTTTCTTATACCAATCCAAGATGCGGCCTACAAAGGGCGAGATCAGCTTCACCCCCGCTTCGGCGCAGGCTATGGCTTGGTGCAAGCCAAACAACAGGGTAAGGTTGCAGTGGATCCCTTCTTTCTCCAGGATCTCGGCAGCTCGGATCCCTTCCCAAGTCGAGGCAATTTTAATCAGCACCCGCTTGGGATCCGCTCCTGCCGCCTTGTAGAGCTCGATCAAATGGCGGGCTTTGGCAACTGTGGCTTCTGTGTCGTAAGAGAGGCGGGCATCCACCTCCGTCGAGACCCGGCCAGGAATGATGGACAAAATGCGCACGCCAAAGGCCACGGCCAGTTGATCGATGGCGTGGGCCACCACGGTTTTGATGTCGGCTTTGGATCCCAGTTCTTGGCGGGCCTTGAGCAAGGTTTCATCGACAATGCCTTGGTACTGGGGCATTTGGGCAGCCGCTGTGATCAAAGAGGGATTGGTGGTGGCATCCTGCGGCTTAAAGCTCTCGATGGCGTTGATATCACCCGTATCGGCGACCACGACAGTCATCTGTCGCAATTGCTCCAGCAAGCTCTTGCTCATGTTCGGCTCCTTGAGATTGCGCTACGCGCCGCTTCTGCGACCTAGTTTCAGTGTTACCCATCCCATTCAGGGATCCCGGTAGACATGAGATTGTCTTAATTCTGATACATTCACGCTGAACTCTCCTGAACATGGTTCAGGAAAGAAGCGATCGCATCCTGCCTATCTCTGTTCGCGTCAGCGGGACGGAGTCCAAGCAGGAAGGCGGTATCCCGCAAAGCCCTGAGGAATACCCCCCGAGCGCTTTCCCCCTTCACTTCCCGGCAACCGTTGCGGTGGACTCAAGGATCAGGGGGAAACTTGGTCTACTATATCCCTCTCAATGACTTTTGCCAAACCGCCTAAAGCTCAGTAAATTCAGCAAAGTTCAGGGTTTTGGGGGTTAGAGGCATGCTCTGCCGCTCACCCCCACGGGTGTGGGGACAACTGGGCATACTCGTTTCAAACAAGATGAAGACCCTTCGCCGCTGACCCTCACCCCTTGCGGGCGAGGGGAGCTGGGGATCAACCAACCAGCTGTTCCACAGCCGTTTGCAATGACCAGGCAAAGCAAGGGGGAAACCCCAGAGGCTGCCTAGCCCGCCTGGCTGCGCAACTGCCGCAAGAGCCGCTCAAACTCCTCCGGCAGGGGAGCGGTAAACTGCAGCGGCTGGCCTGTGCGCGGGTGAACAAAGGAGAGCTTCCAGGCATGGAGAGCTTGGCCGCCCAGCTTAACAGGGCTGGTTTTGCTCTGGGTGTAGAGGGGATCCCCGACAATGGGTAGGCGCATGTGGGCAGCATGCACCCGAATTTGATGGGTGCGCCCGGTCTCCAGCTCAAACTGCATCAGGGTGTAGTTGCCCAGCCGCTCCAACACTTGCCAGTGGGTTACCGCCACTCGCCCTTGGCCAGGGGTCAGGACGGCCATTTTCTGCCGATCCACCGGGTGCCTCCCAATGGGAGCAGAGACGGTGCCTTGGCTTTGGGCCGGCCGGCCAAACACCACCCCCAAGTAGATGCGCCGGGCGGTTTTGGCCTGGATCTGGGCTTGTAGGTGCTGGTGGGCCTGATCGTGTTTGGCAATCACCAGGGCACCAGTGGTGTCTTTGTCAAGGCGATGGACAATACCTGGACGCAGCTCGCCGTTGATGCCTGAAAGATGGGGGCAGTGGGCCAGCAGGGCGTGCACCAGGGTGCCACTGGCGTGGCCGGGGGCGGGGTGCACCACCAAACCGCGGGGCTTGTTGATCACAAGCAAATCGTCATCTTCGTAAAGAATGTCCAAGGGGATCGGCTCCGGCTGCAGGGCAGTCGGGGTGGCTGGCGGGATCCGCACCTCGACTTCATCCCCAGCTTGCAGGGGGCGATCCTTATCCCGGCAGGGCTGCCCATTGAGCCAAACCTGGCCCTGGCGGATAAGCTGCTGCAGACGCGACCGCGACAGCTCCGGCAGTTGCTCTGCCAATCCTCGATCCAGCCGCAAGCCCTGCTGTTTTTCCGTCACCCTGATCTGGCGAATGTCTGCTGCAGCCTCCTTGTGGCCCTCCATGCCGTTGTTGCCCAAATTGCCTTCTTTGACCATTGTGGCAGCCCGGCTACTTTTGCACTGAGTAAAAAAGGTCGAAGATTTGCAGCAACTTCCGCAGGCAGGTGGTGGGGGGATCTGCCTTGTCTCATCGCCTTCTAAGCCTTCTTGGGGGGATCCCTGGGCAATTTTAAGGGGCAGAAAATCCTGACTAGAGTGAGGTTATGGCCCACCAAGAATGAGTTGGGCCGAGTGTTGGCATAGGAGAGTCGGGAGCGATCCCAAGCCGACAACACAGCACACCCCAGCAATTGGCGTTGGCTCAATGGATCGCTCAATGGATTTAAGAAGGAGGTAAGGCATGTCGGATGGAGCAACCAGGGGATCCCAGCTTCAGCAACCCTCTCAACCCCAGCTTGGCTCAGAGCCGCCTTTGGTCTTGCCCCTGACGGAGGTGGGGCTGCGGGACGTTGCCCAGGTGGGCGGGAAAAACGCCTCCTTGGGAGAAATGCTGCAGCAGCTCACCTCAAAGGGGATCCAGGTGCCGACAGGATTTGCCACCACCGCCCATGCGTATCGCCAGTTCATCGCCTCTGCGGGCCTAGAGGAGAAGTTGCAGGAGATTTTCAAAGACTTAGACATTGAGAATGTCCAAAATTTGCGCGAGCGGGGCAAGGCTGCCCGCACCTTGATCTTGCAAACTCCCTTCCCCCCTCAGCTAGAGCAGGCCATCGCCGAAGCCTACCAAAAGCTGTGCGAGCGCTACGGCCCCGACACCGATGTGGCGGTGCGCTCCAGTGCCACGGCAGAAGACTTGCCGGATGCCAGCTTTGCCGGCCAGCAGGAGACCTACCTGAACGTGCGTGGAGTGCGGGCAGTGCTCAATGCCTGTCACCACTGTTTTGCCAGCTTGTTTACCGACCGGGCCATCTCCTACCGCCAAATCAAGGGCTTTGACCACTTTCAAGTGGCCCTTTCGGTGGGGGTGCAGAAGATGGTGCGCTCCGACCTGGCCTGTTCGGGGGTGATGTTCTCCATCGACCCGGAAACCGGCTTCAAAGACGCAGTGCTGATCACCGCCGCCTATGGTCTGGGGGAAAACGTGGTGCAAGGGATCGTCAACCCCGATGAGTACGTGGTCTTCAAACCCACCCTCAAGCAGGGACTGCGCCCCATCCTCTCCCGCAAGCTGGGCAGCAAGGCCCTGAAGCTGGTCTACGACGAGGGGGGATCCCGTTCCACCAAAAACGTGGCTGTCCCCGAAAGCCTGCGCAAGCAATATGCCCTCAAGGACGAGGAAGTCCTGGAGCTGGCTCGCTGGGCCTGCCTGATCGAAGAGCACTACTCGGCGCTGCGGGGCCGCTTCACCCCCATGGACATCGAGTGGGCCAAAGATGGGATCACCGGCGAGCTGTTTATCGTCCAGGCCCGCCCCGAAACGGTGCAGTCGCAAAAAGGGGCCAACCAGCTGACCACCTATCGCTTCACCCAGCCTGGGGCGCAGCCCGAGCCTCTGGTGCGGGGGCGGGCGGTGGGCGAGGCCATTGGCCAGGGCACAGCCCGCGTCATTTTGGATGTGCGCCGCTCGGATCAGTTTCAGGCCGGCGAGGTGCTGGTGACCGAAAAAACGGATCCCGACTGGGAGCCAATCATGAAAAAGGCCAGCGCCATCGTCACCAACCAGGGGGGCAGAACTTGCCATGCGGCCATCATCGCCCGCGAGCTGGGGATCCCGGCCATTGTTGGCTGCGGCAACGCCACGCAGGTGCTCCGTTCCGGGGAGCCCATCACCGTCTCCTGCGCTGAAGGGGAAGAAGGGCGGGTCTACCCGGGCCTGTTGCCCTATGAGGTGACGGAGATCCCGCTGGAGGAGCTGCCCCGTCCCCGCACCCAACTGATGATGAATGTGGGCAACCCAGAAAAAGCCTTCGGCCTCAGCGGGATCCCTTGCGATGGCGTGGGGCTGGCGCGGCTGGAGTTCATCATTGCCAACCACATTCAAGTCCACCCGCTGGCTTTGCTCAACTACGAGCAGGCGGTGAAAGAGGAGCCGCGCCTGGCGGAGCTGACCGCCCAGTATGCCGACAAGCCTGAATACTTTGTGGATAAGCTGGCCCAAGGGGTGAGCACCATCGCCGCCGCCTTCTATCCCAAGCCGGTGATCGTGCGGCTGTCGGATTTCAAGAGCAACGAGTATGCCCACCTGTTGGGGGGATCCCGCTACGAGCCCCACGAGGAAAACCCGATGATCGGCTGGCGGGGGGCCTCCCGCTACACGGATCCCCGCTACCGTGAGGGCTTTGCCTTGGAGTGTCGGGCCATGAAACGGGTGCGGGATGAGATGGGCCTGACCAACGTCATCTTGATGATCCCCTTCTGCCGCACGCCGGAAGAGGGGCACAAGGTGCTGGAAGAGATGGCCCGCCATGGCCTGGTGCGGGGAGAAAACGGCCTGCAGGTGTACGTGATGTGTGAATTGCCCAGCAACGTCATCCTGGCCGACGCGTTTTGCCAGATCTTCGACGGCTTCTCCATCGGCTCCAACGACCTCACCCAGCTCACCCTGGGGTTAGACCGCGACTCAGCCCTGGTGGCCCACCTTTTTGACGAGCGCCACGAGGCCGTCAGGCGGATGATCGCCCAGGTAATCCAGACGGTGAAAAGCCACGGGCGCAAGATCGGCATCTGTGGCCAGGCTCCCAGCGACTACCCTGAATTTGCCCGCTTCCTGGTGCAAGCAGGGATCGATTCCATCAGCCTCAACCCCGATTCCCTGCTGAAAACCCTGCTGGTGGTGGCCGAAGCAGAAGCGGCTGGCGCCCGGTGAGCCCAAAGCCGGCCCAGGGACGTGCGCAGGGATCCCGTCTCCTGGGTTACAATCTCTTCTGCTGTGTTCCCATCCCCATCGATGATCCACGAACTCTCCATGCCGGCCCTCAGCTCCACCATGGAAACGGGCAAGATCGTCACCTGGCTTAAGAACCCCGGCGACCGCGTGGAGAAAGGAGAAAACATCCTGGTGGTGGAGTCCGACAAAGCGGACATGGACGTGGAGTCCTTCCACAGCGGCATCCTGGCCAGTATCCTGGTGCCGGCAGGGGAATCAGCCCCGGTGGGCGCCCCCATTGCCCTGATTGCCGAAAGCGAAGCGGAAGTGGCCCAAGCTCAGGAAAAAGCCAAAGCCCTCGCTGCTGGCGTTACCCCTGCGGCTCCACCTAGCGCAGACCGCGCCTCTGCAGCTCAGCCGACAAGTCCTGCCCCTGCGGCAACCCCCACCTCTACACTGCCAAATGGATCGGATGGCGCCGGATCCCAGCGGATCGTGGCTTCTCCACGGGCGAAAAAACTGGCGGAGAGCCTGGGGATCGATCTGCGCACCGTGCGCGGCTCTGGCCCCAACGGTCGCATCATAGCCGAAGACGTGGAGCGGGCAGCGGCCCTTTCCGCTCCTGCAGTGGCTGCCCCCTCTGCCCCAGCCCCTACGTCCCCAACTCCTGCGGCTGTCCCCTTGGGAGAAACGGTTCCCCTCAGAACTTTACAAGCGGCGGTGGTGCGCAATATGAACGCCAGCCTTGGCGTGCCGGTGTTCCACGTGGGCTACACCATCACCACCGATAGCCTGGATCACCTCTACCAACAGGTGAAGCCCAAAGGAGTCACCCTGACGGCCCTCTTGGTCAAAGCCGTGGCCATGACCCTGGAGAAGCATCCCCTTTTGAATGCCAGCTACACAGAAAACGGCATCCATTACAAATCGGATATCAACATCGCGGTGGCGGTGGCCATGGAGGATGGCGGGCTGATCACTCCTGTCTTGAAGCAGGCCAACCGGCTCGATCTGTACGAGATCTCCCGCCGTTGGAAGGATCTGGTGGAGCGGGCGCGGCGCAAGCAACTGCAGCCGGAAGAGTACAATAGCGGCACCTTCACCCTCTCCAACCTGGGCATGTTCGGGGTGGATCGCTTCGATGCCATTTTGCCCCCCAACCAGGGATCCATTTTGGCCATCGGCGCTTCTCGCCCCACGGTAGTAGCGACACCGGAAAAAGCGATTGCCATCCGCTCCCAGATGCAGGTGAACCTCACCTGTGATCACCGCGTCATCTACGGCGCCCATGCAGCGGCTTTCCTGCAGGATCTGGCGCAGCTCATAGAGCACAAGGTGGGATCCCTGACGTTGTAGCCGCCCTGAAACCCGGCCTTGAGCCAATCTCAGAGTAGGGGTCTTCTCTCGCGCAACCCAGAAGGTCGGGCAGCCGGCGAGGCCCCAGCGCTCAGGAGCTCCTCCTGGGAAAGCGCTGCATCAACTCTTGCACAGCCTCGGCATGGTAAGAGCTGCGGGTGAGAGGGGAGGACACCACCTGCAAAAAGCCCAGTTCCTCTCCCACCCGTCGCCAATGGTCGAACTCTTCGGGGGGAACGTAGCGCTCCACCGGCAGGTGTTTGGGGCTAGGCGCCAGGTATTGGCCGAGCGTGAGGATGTCACAACCCACCCGGCGCAGATCCCGCATCACCTGCAAGATCTCCTCGGCAGTTTCTCCCAGGCCCAACATCACCCCTGACTTGGTGTACAGGCCGGGATCCCATTGCCGTGCCAACTCCAACAGTTTGAGGGAGCGCTCGTAGTTCCCTTGCGGGCGTACACGGCGATAGAGGCGGGGCACCGTTTCGGTATTGTGGTTGAGCACCGTCGGTCGGGCGGCCAAGATCTGCTGCAGCGCCTGCCAGTTACCACATAGGTCTGGGATCAAGACCTCGATGGTGGTCTGGGGCATGCGGCGGCGGATTTCCGCAATGCAGGCCACAAACTGGCCGGCTCCCCCATCGGGCAGGTCGTCCCGATTCACCGACGTAATCACCGCATGGCGCAATCCCAAGCGTTCCACTGCTTCCGCCACCCGCCGGGGTTCAGTGGCATCCAGGGGCAGAGGGCGTTTGGTGAAGTCGATATCGCAGTAGGGGCAGGCGCGGGTACAGGCCGGGCCCATGATCAAAAAGGTGGCGGTGCCGTTGGCAAAACACTCCCCCAGGTTGGGACAGGAAGCCTCTTCGCAAACCGTGTTTAGGCCCAAGTCCCGCAGCAGTTGTTTGACGGATCCCACCCGTTGAGGGGCCTTGGCCCGCAGCCAGGAGGGTTTGCCGCCAGGAGAAGAAGAAACAACGGTCAAAGAAGTGCTCCAGCACAAAACAGCAGCGACGGTATCACTCAGCTTAGCCTGCCATTTGGCCCCGTTGGAATTTGGACAAAGCCAATTTCCCGGCCCAATTGATCCCTGCCGCCTCGGAAGCACGACCCAAAACGCGGCATACTGGAAAGCAAATGTCGAGCGATAGGGATCCCACATGGTTGTTGCTGCTCCTCCCTCTCTGGAACAACTTGCCATCAACACGATTCGCTTTTTGGCGGTGGATGCTGTTCAGAAGGCCAACTCCGGCCACCCTGGCCTGCCGATGGGAGCAGCACCCATGGCCTATGTGTTGTGGCAGCAGTTCATGAAGTTCAACCCCCGCAACCCCAAGTGGGTGGATCGGGATCGCTTTGTGCTCTCGGCGGGGCATGGCTGCATGCTGCAGTACGCGCTGCTGCACCTAACCGGCTTCGATGTAAGCCTGGAGGACATTAAGCAGTTTCGCCAGTGGGGATCCAAAACCCCCGGCCACCCGGAAAACTTTGAAACTCCGGGGGTAGAGGTCACCACCGGCCCGCTGGGGCAAGGGGTGGGTAACGCGGTTGGGCTGGCGATTGCCGAGGCCCATCTGGCCGCCCGCTTCAACAAGCCCGGTTACACCATTGTGGATCACTACACTTACGTGATCTTGGGCGATGGCTGCAACATGGAAGGGGTGGCTTCTGAAGCAGCTTCTCTGGCCGGCCACCTGCAACTGGGCAAGCTGATCATGCTTTACGACAGCAACCACATCTCCATCGACGGCAGAACGGAAATCGCCTTTACGGAAGATGTGGGCAAACGCTATGAAGCCTACGGCTGGCATGTGCAAAAAGTAGAGGATGGCAACCACGACTTGAAAGGGATCGCCGAGGCCATCCAGAGAGCCAAGGAAGTCACCAACAAGCCGTCCTTGATTATTGTCGAGACCACCATCGGCTACGGATCCCCCAACAAGGCCGGCAGCGAGAGCGTCCATGGGGCACCCCTGGGGCCGGAAGAGGTGAAGCTCACCAAACAAAACCTGGGCTGGCCGCTGGAGCCGGAGTTTTACATTCCCGACGAGGTGCTGGCCCACTTCCGCCAGGCCATCGAAAAAGGGGCCAAGGCCGAGGCCGAGTGGAACGAGCGCTTCGCCGCCTACGAGAAGGCTTACCCCGAAGAGGCCGCCGAGTTCAAGCGCATCATGGCCGGGGAGCTGCCGGTGGGCTGGAAAGAAGCGCTGGCCCCCATTGCCGAAACCGGCAGAGAGTCTACCCGTAACCTCTCCAAGTTTTGTCTGAATGCCTTGGCCAAGGCCGTGCCGGAACTGCTGGGGGGATCCGCAGATCTCGCCCACTCCAACATGACCTATTTAAAAGGGATCCCAGAGTTTCAGGCTGGATCTTACGAGGGGCGCAACTTCCGCTTTGGGGTGCGGGAACACGGCATGGGAGCCATCGCCAACGGCATGGCGCTTCATGGAGGCCTCATCCCTTACGACGCCACCTTTTTGATCTTCACAGACTACATGCGGCCTGCCATCCGCCTATCGGCCCTCTCGCAAGTGCGGGTGCTGCACGTCATGACCCACGACTCCGTCGCCTTGGGAGAAGATGGCCCCACCCACCAGCCCATTGAGACACTGGCTTCCCTACGGGCTATCCCCAACCTCTATGTGCTACGCCCAGCGGATGCCCGCGAAACGGTGGGATCTTACCAGGTGGCCCTAGAAGCCAAGACCACCCCTTCTGTGCTGGTGTTCACCCGGCAGGCGGTCAACCCGGTGGAAGGCACCTCCATTGAAGGCGTAGCCAAAGGGGCCTATGTGGTGGTGGATGCCCCCAACCCAGAGCTGATCTTGATCGCCACCGGCTCTGAACTGGAGCTGGCAGTGAAAGCTGCCGCCCAACTGAAGCAGGAAGGCCGGGCGGTGCGGGTGGTCTCTATGCCCTGCATGGAGCTGTTTGAGGCCCAGCCCCAGAGCTACCGAGACTCGGTTCTGCCCCCCAACGTCACCAAGCGCGTCTCCGTCGAGGCAGGTTCCACCTTCGGCTGGCACAAGTACCTGGGGTTTGAGGGGGTGGCCATTGGCATCGACCGCTTTGGCGCCTCTGCCCCCGGCCCGGTGTGCATGGAGAAGTTCGGCTTCACGGTGGAAAACGTGGTCAACACTGCCCGCCGGCTGCTGGGCTGAGGGCACTTTACCCCTTCCTCGGCGCTTTCAAGGGGCTCAGCAGGGATCCCTTCTCTGCTGGGCTTTTTTCCCTGTTGAGCCTGCTGCCCAGCGGCGTGACCCGGACAGGCGTAGCGAACCTCGCATCAACCAATCAGCAGGACTTCCAAAGCATCCGGATCTGCTTCTTTCTGTAGGGCAGCCATGGCGGAGAACGCAGTCGAGGGCGGCTTCCTGCCCCGCAGACAACACCTTTGCCTTGAGGACATCTTCAACCATGGCGGGGATGATCCTTGAAGGCAAGTTGGAAGTCGAGCAGGCTGCCACCATCGCCTTGAAATCGCCTTGAAGAAGAAACTTTGGCTTCCGCCGCCGTGCTGAGGTGCTTGTGCCGGCTGCAGACACAAACAGCTTTGCCTACTGTTTGCCTACTGTAGGAACCCCGCCAGTAAAATCACCGCGGCTCCCACGGCAGCCAAAATCGTCAGCGCCCGGCCCGCGTCGGCACTGCCCTTCCACGAGAAGTTTTTCTCCGACTTTTTCGGTTCTGCTGGCATGGCCATGCCTCCCTTTGCATTGCCAACTCTAACTTAACTTCCCCCCCACGGGATCTTAGCTGGTTGGGGCATACCCTGGAAAAAACAGCAGCCATCTGGCCCGGCCAGCCGTTTTTGGGAACAATACAAGCAGGCAAGGGATCCAACTCCCACCAGTCTGGAAGCACATCCTGAGGCGAAAGCCATGAGCTATGCAGAACGGAGCAAAAGAATGGTTTTGACGTTGGCGACTCTGCTGGGCGGCTGGGTTGGCGGAGGGTTGTTGCAGGGATCCCTCTGGGTTGCCGCTCAGCCTACCTTTCAGACAGTGCCGTTGCCGCGCTTACCGGTGGGTGTCGATCAATTGGTTTTTGATCGCCCAGTGGCCCGCTTTAACCCCAACCTACCTGCCGAGCTGGTGATCCGCAATCGCACAGGTCTGCCTTTGGAATACGGCTTTACCGATCCCCGTCAGAAGGTCTCGGAACTGCCTGCCGGCGAAACGTTGCGCCTGAGCAACCTGCTGATCCCCAATTGCATGGCCATCAACACGCCGATGTTGGCTCCTGTGGGCTACCAGGTGAGCGTGGATTCTTTCAACGTGATCACCGTAGAGGTGCGGCTGGTCAACGATGTCTCCGGCGACCACTGCCTCGATCTGCAAGCGACAGGGGCTATTTTTGTGAATTGAGATGAGCTGATACCCATCGATTACCCATCGAACACAAGTTAAGTCAAATCCTTCAAAGGGATCCCTTACATCCTCACCTACAGTCATCTTCTGGATTTTGCCAGGATGGACATGGGATCCCACACGGTAGATGGCAGTTGACTTTGCCCGGTTTTGACGCTGGGATTGAGTCTATTGGAGAGCCGATCAGCTTACTAGCGCAGGAGCCCCGCACTGTACCCGTAGGGTCAGTGCCGGGAGGAATGCCCTTTGATGAAGTACAATGAACTTATGAGCCAAATCCTGACCATCTCCTGCAAGCTCAAGGTGTCCCAGTCGCAAGCCGCTAAATTGGACGCGACGATGGATGCCTTTGTGCAGGCACTGAACTGGGTCAACCAGAACACGCCGGAGAAGATCGTCAATGCGGTCAAACTGCAATCCTTTTGCTACTACGAGATTCGCGCCCGATTCGGCTTGTCTAGCAACTTGGCCCAGCAGGTCTGCAGGCGGGTGGCAGGCGCCCGCAAAGTGGCGAGACAGCGCAACCGTCCGGTTAAAGAGTTCAAGCGTAGGTTCGTTACCTACGACGCACGCATCTTCTCATTTCGTGAGAGAGACTGGACGGTGTCGCTGACCACGGTGGAAGGGCGAGAGCGCTTTGGACTGGCCATTGGTAACTACCAGAGGGGAATGCTGGCTGGCTCCAACCCAAAAGCCGCCACGCTAGTCGAGCGTAAAGACGGCTCCTACTACATCCAGATTTGCGTAGAGGAAAAAACACCCAAGCAACAAGATACCGACAGGGTGATCGGGGTGGATTTGGGAAGGACGGATATTGCTCATACGTCAGAGGGGGACAACTGGAATGGACAGCAGTTGAACCGAATCCGAGACCACTACTCCAAGCTGAGGGCGGTACTCCAACGCAAAGCCAGTAAGGGCACCCGCAGTTCGCGGCGCAGATGCCGTCAACTGCTGCAACGGCTGTCTGGCAAGGAGAGGCGCTTTCAGGCGTGGGTCAATCATCGCATCTCCAAAGCTATTGTCTCTAGGGCAAAAGCTACCAACAGCGCTCTTGCTCTGGAAGACCTGACAGGGATCCGGGAAAGGGTCAATCAACAGCCACGCGGTAAAACGGAGCGTAGGAGGGCCAACAGTTGGGCGTTCTACCAACTACGTCAATTTCTGGAATACAAGGCGAGAATTGCGGGGGTTCCTCTGGTTCTTGTGCCGCCTGCCTACACGTCGCAGACCTGCCACCGGTGTTTGCACATCCATCCCGACCCTGCGCAGTCCTACCGCAGTGGCAAGTCGTTCAAATGTGAGCACTGTGGATGGGAAGGGGATGCGGATTTGAATGGTGCGAATGTGATTGCGCTTTTGGGGGCTGTCGTAAACCAGCCTAGAGGTTCGGGCCTGTTTTGTTCTCTGGTAGAGCAGAGCAGGCTCAGGGCTACTGAAAGCCCGCTCCGTACCGCTTTAGCGGTCGGAGTCGGGTAGTTTACCACTCACCTCTGCTTCTGAATCGTTGCGCAAACAGAATTGCACCACCTGCGAGGTTTGGTCGTCGATGGGGGTAGCCGCTGTGAAAATGATGTGGATGAGGCCGTTGGGGTAGGTGATTTTGAGCTTGCGACCAAAAGGCATAAACCAGGTGCCCTCCAGGATACGCACTGTGCGATCCTCTGACATCCGCAAGTTTTGCTTCTGCAGGTCGCTGTTGAACACCGGCAAAACAGAGGTGGCCCGAAGGCCGTACTCCAGCTCTTCAAGGCTGTCCAGATCGGGGGGTACAGGCTCGGAGATCACCCCAAAGCTCTGCTGATGGACGAAGTGGGGATGGGCATTGTCAAAGGAGTTTTCCATCAGGCGCAGGCCGGCGCATTTCCAGACCTCATAGAACTGATGAATTTGGCGAAACCGGGGATCCGCCACCTCTGAGATCTCGGGAATATCGGTCAAGGGATCCGCCAATGCCACCCAAACATAGCCGTAGCGCTCTTGGCAGCGAAACCCCTCCACCTTGTAGGTAGGGGGGATGAAGTTGTCTGTAAGTTGGGGCACCTTCACACAGGTGCCGGAGCCGTCAAACTCCCAGCCGTGATAGGGACAGCGGATGTGGCCATTGCAAACAACCCCCTTGGAGAGTTGAGCGGAGCGATGGCAACAGCGATCCAAAACGGCGCAGGGCTGCCCCAACTCATTGAGCCAAAGCACCAAAGGGGTCTTCAGCAGCATGAAAGCTTGTGGGCCGGCTTCCAGAGCTGATACTGGGATCACAGGGTACCAAAACCGCCTCAGGACAGGTTGCTGAGTAACAAGCATAAACCCGCTCCACAAGTCTTGTTCGAAGGATCATGAGCCAGCTTTTCGTGAGCCTAGGTGGCTCAAAGCACCGCCCCCCGTGAAAAAGATAGGCGTTGAAATGGCAGAAGTCCGTATAAGCCAACACAGCTTTGCCCTGGCCACAGCGGTCGCGTTTGGACATCGACAACTCCCCCTCTGTCCAGAGATGGGCTATTGATTGAGGGAAGTAGAGAAGTGTCAGTGGGCTTCTGTTGGCATGTGGCTGTGGGGAGAGGTGGAAAGGTGCAAAACGAATTGAACCCCAACCGAGATCTCCGTAACACAGGGATCCCGGCCCAACCTACTGCAGAGTCCACCTCCCCCAAACCAGAACCGGCTGCTGAGAGCCAGGCAAATTGCTTGACAGACGGAGAGGTGGATCCAGAGCCCCGCCTCAGCCGTTCTCAACAAGAACGACAGCAGGAACGCCGCTCCTTACCTTGGCGCCTGGGGCTGGCCAACGTGCTCTCGGCAGGGTTGCATTTCATCGCGTTGCATTTCATGGCGATGAGCTGGGTGGGTTGGCGGCCTGGGATCCCGGAGGAGGAGATAATCTCCTTTCAGTGGGTGGAGATGGCGGATGAGCCGCCCCTGGAGCCGCAGTGGATTGCGCCCGTCTCCGCCCGTGAGTCCGGTGTCTCTGAACCTCGGGATCACGTATCGGTGCGGCAGTCGCAAGTGGCCAATCCAGGTGAATGGGTAGAGGTCACTTCTGCAACGGCACAGCCTCTGCTCGCCTCAGCCGCAGGGAGTCCTGTCCCTGAGATCCTTTCTCCGCCGACAAGGGAGCTTGAGGTGCCCCAGCCCGCTCGGAACTCTGCCCCTCCTCAGCAGCAGCCAGAGGCCAGGTTAGAAAATCTGTCAGCGGGTTTAGCAGCTCTGGAGCAGGCAGTTGCCGATCACAATTGGGCGGAGGCACTACATCTGACGGAAGAATGGCTGGATCAGTGGCCTCTGTCCTCTCCACAGCGCCAGCAACTGCAGGACTATCGTCAGCATCTGCAAAGCCTACTGGCTACCTCCTCGGCAGCAGCAGTGGAGACCAAATCGGCTCAGATCTCTCCTGCTCAATCCCTCAAGCCTCAACCCGAAAGAGCAGCAAGTTCTCCTGAGGTTTTGCCACAACCCTACCTGTCGGCTCCAGCGGATCCGCATCCAACTTTGCCCTCTCCAGAGCCGATCGCAGCCCCGTTGGAAGAGCCTTCTCCCACCTTGCCCCCGACTTTTCCGACCGGATCCCACAGCTCCAGCCTTGGTCGCACCAGTGGGATCGAGTCCTCTCAGGCAGGCCCACCCAGCCTAAATGCCACCGCCGATCCGGATTGGGGAGACTACTTGGCTCAATTTCAAGAAAGGGTTCGCCAACACTGGATGGTACGGCGGGCATCCGGATCCTACGTAACGGTGGTGCAGGTGCGTCTGGATCGACAGGGATCCCTGCGGGAACTGCGCCTGCAAACCCCCTCAGAAGATCCCCTGTTGGATGCAGCCGTGCTCAGTGCCATCCAGCGCTCAGCCCCCTTTGCTCCTTTGCCCGAGAGCTATGTTGGCGAAGAACTGATGCTGGAAATTAACGTGTTGAGCGGATCCCTGCAGGCTGGCCCAACCCAGATTCCGAGAAACTAACGTCAGAACCTCAGGCAAGGCCACAAGCCCTGTTCAGAGGGGTTCAGATTTCCGAGTGTCGGCAGTAGCCTAGGCCATGGACTTGCGGCGGTTGCGCCGGACGGCCACCGCTTTGCGCTTGCGCTTTTCTAGGTTGGTTTCAAAGTGCCGATGGTTGCGCAAATCCCGCAAAATGCCCGCCTTAGAAACCTGGCGCTTGAAGCGGCGCAGCGCCGATTCGATCCCTTCGTTTTCGCCAATCGTCACTTGGGTCATAGGAAAGACATCTCCTCCGTCAATCAAATGGGTTTGGTTACAACAGGGATCCCTATCGTGACATACTCCCGACTCCGACTGCTGGCGGTACGGAGCGGGCTTCTCGCTTCAAAGTGCTACGCACCGCTGACGCGAATGGGGAGCTAGTGCAAGAACCCTCCACGAGCAGACACGGGATGCCCCACCGCGTAGCTGTACCAGATTCCGGCAATGCCGTTTTGCACAGCCAGGTTGATTATAGAACAGGGGATGTCCGCCTTTCATTCCGACCCTCGTCCTACGGACAGAGGGCGGGGCTTCAAGGACTCCGTCCCGCTAGCGCGAACGGCGGCCTAGCTAAACGATCGCCACACCACTGCTTGCTGCCACAGTTCGTGTTCACTGCGCCCGGCTGCCAAAGTTGAGCCCCGCAACCACCTCACCTTCCCTCAAATCGACAACGAATGAAGCAGTTGTCCCGGTGGGGGGTGGAGGGGAGGGTGGTGCTGGAGTTGGGCTGGGGGCACTGCCGATTACCGATTGCACAAAACCGGCGAAGCTAGACACCCGCGTATACACCCCATAGAAATTGGGCTGGGCGCAGCCTCTGCCAAAACTGGTGATCCCGGCCAGGGCAAAACCCCTGCCGCTGGGCACCAGCAAAGGGCCGCCGCTATCGGCCTGACACGCATCGACTCCCCCCTGAGGAAAGCCGGCGCAGAGCATGGTATCTAAAATGGTGCCATCGTAGGATTGGGGCGCGTTGCACACCTCGTTGCTGACGAGGGGAACTTCGGCCTGCTGTAGAGCCCTGGGAAAGCCGCTGGGTTCTTGATCCAGGGCGCTGGGGAAGGTGGCTCCCCAGCCGAGGATGGTGGCGAGAGTACCAGGGGCTGTCAGGTTGGTTTGGTTGGGCTGCACCAGCGGCAGGGTAGGCAGGGCCACTGGCCGAGAGAGGCGCACCAGGGCAATGTCATTCCCCCCCTCTGTCCCTCGTCGGGGGTCGTAGTTGGGGTGGATAACAATTTGCGCAGCCTGAATTCGCTGGCCGGCACCGATTTGCAAGACGGTGGTACCCAACAGCAGATCCAGATTTTGGGCACTCACTACCTGGTTGCCTTGTTCGTCGAAAAAACAATGGGCAGCGGTAACTACCCACTCCGGCGCGATCAGGGATCCGCCGCAAAACTGCGCTTGAAAAGGATCCGGCTCAGCCGCCCTCAGCAAAGCCACCATCCAGGGAAAGGCCCCTTCGGGAGCAGGACTGCCGCCCACAATCCGCTCCAGCCCCAAGCCTGAGCGCGGCGTGGTGAACACTCGCCCCGGGGGCAAAAGGGCAGTGACGCGGTAGGTGCCAGGGGGCAAGTTGGAGAAGCGAAAGTTACCGCTGGCATCGCTGACGGTGCTGGGCTCCCCCGGGTCGAGGCGGCCATTGCCGTTTAAGTCCAAAAACGTGGCGATGCCCGGCAGCCCCGGCTCCCCCGGATCCCGCAGCCCATCGCCGTTGAGATCGTCGAAATGGGATCCCTCAATTCGTCCTGTGGGAGGGGCCGAGACTGGGGGAAGCAGGCGACTGGAACCGCCACCGCCACAGGCGCTCACACTCAAGGCCAGACTCAACCCCAGCGGAATAGACCAAGAGCGAGCCAAGCCAAGGGGGGAATGGGATCGCGAGAGATGAGGCATGGTCAGATTCTCCAAAGCCAGCCGGTTGTGCTAGCCAAGGATATCCTACCGGCGAAGCCTAAGGATTGCGCAACCGGGAACGCTTCCCCCCGCGGCCGGCTCTCCCGAGTTGCCCCAAGACCCCAATGCCCACTTTTGCCTCTTGCCGCCCGTGCACCTGGGCAGTAAAACCAGGGTGGGAGGGTGTGTGGCAGATGAATATCGCGGTCTTGGGGTTCAAAGGGGGCGTGGGCAAAACCACTACAGCGGTGCATTTGGCCCTCTACCTTCAGCAAAAACAAGGGGCAGCCCCTTTGGGTGGGTCGGGGATGGCCCTGTTGATCGACGCCGATCCCAATCGCTCGGCCTCTCGCTGGGCAGAACGGGGATCATCCTTTCCTATCAAGGTATTGGCCGGGGATCCCACCACTCCCACGCCCACAGGCTTTCAGCACACGGTGATCGACACCCCTGCCCGTCCCACCCCGGAACAGTTACCAAAAAACTGGGTCTAAAGCCCCGCCCTAAGGCCTACGGCCCGCTGCCGCGATGAGCACCGCTGTCGTGGAGGGGCAACCCAATACGGTAAGTGCTGTCGCAGAACCAGGAACCAGAATCCCCTGTCTTTAGGCAGGGGAGTATGTCAAATCCCCAAAGAGACTCACCGAGCCGTGAAGCGCATCCTGTTGGAATCGGATCAAGATCTTTCGGAGCTGATCGAGGCGCTGCTCAGCCAGTGGCTGCGTTCTCAGTCGGGAAAGGTTTGAAACCAAAATCTGGGGAAGGGGGGCATCGCGGACCCCACAGCCGCATAGGATCCCGCTGTCGGGGATCGGAGGGAGCCCACAGATTCCAGTTGAGAGCCAGATAGGAATAAGATGAAGGGGCGTGAGGCAGGGATCCCCGAACGCGAGGTGGGGCCGTTCGCAATAGCGGGACGGAGCCTTTGGGCACGCTGCGCGAGGGGAAGTCTGCGTTGGGAGGATGTCACGCTCTTTCAGGGGTAAAGGGATCCTTTATGCAAGCCATCACCTTGCTCGGCTCCACCGGCTCGATTGGCACCCAAACTCTGGACTTGGTGGCCCAGTATCCAGAGCGTTTTCAGGTTGTTGGCCTGACCAGCTACAGCAACGTCGCCCTCTTGGCCGAGCAGGTGCGGCGGTTTCGGCCCCAGATGGTTGCCATTGGCCGGGAAGAACTGCTGCCGGAGCTGCGGTCGCTGCTGACCGGGATCCGACCGCTGCCGGAGTTGGTGGCCGGAACGGAGGGGCTGTGTCAGGTGGCGGCTCACCCGGCGGCCCAGCGGGTGGTGACGGGGATCGTCGGCTGCGCCGGTTTATTGCCAACCCTGGCGGCCATCCGTGCCGGCAAAGACATTGCCCTGGCCAACAAAGAAACCCTGGTGGCAGGGGGGCCGGTGGTGCTGCCCTTGGTGCGGCAGTACGGGGTGAACCTGATCCCCGTCGACTCTGAGCATTCGGCCATTTTCCAATGTTTACAGGGGGTGCCGGCGGGATCCCTGCGAAGAATCCTGTTGACTGCCTCGGGTGGCGCCTTTCGGGATTGGCCTGCCGAAAAATTGGATCAGGTCACCCTGGCCGATGCCCTCAAGCATCCCAATTGGGTGATGGGGCGCAAAATCACCATCGACTCGGCCACCCTGATGAACAAGGGCCTGGAGGTGATCGAGGCCCACTGGCTCTTCGGCCTGGACTACGACCACATCGACATCCTCATCCACCCGCAGAGCATTGTCCACTCCCTGATCGAGCTGGCCGATACCTCGGTTCTGGCCCAGTTGGGCTGGCCGGACATGCACCTGCCCATCCTCTACGGCCTCAGTTGGCCGGAACGCCTGGCCACCCCCTGGGATCCCCTCGATTTGGTCAAGCTGGGATCCCTCACCTTTAAGGCTCCGGATCACCGCAAGTACCCCTGCATGGAGTTGGCCTATGCCGCCGGGCGGAGGGGGGGAACGCTGCCGGCAGTGTTGAATGCGGCCAACGAAGCGGCGGTGGCCCTGTTCTTGCAGGAGCGCATCCGTTTTTTGGATATTCCCCGTCTCTTGGAGCGGGTTTGTGAGCGGCATCAAGTCATTGCCGATCCCAGCCTGGAGGACATTTTGCAGGCAGATGCCTGGGCACGGCGGGAAACGGCGCAACTGGCCCAGCAAGCCCCGGCTCAGGTTCTGGCCTGATCCCTACCGGGGGGATCCGGCTGAACGCTAGAGTGGAAGAGGATGCAGGGAGCAAGTGAGTGACCGGATCCCATCTCCGACAATTGGCCCATTATCTGCGCCCCTATCGACGACAGGTGGGGTTGGGCATTGGATCCCTGCTCCTGGTCAATGGCCTGGGGGTGTTCCTGCCCTGGTACGTCAAGCTGGTCATCGATGACCTCAGCCAGAACCTGGCCACTTTGTCGGCCCGGCGCATTGCCCTTTACGCCTTGACGGTGCTGGTCGTCTCCAGCCTGATGATGGGCATTCGCATTGCCTCGCGGGTGTGGATGTTTGGGGTGGGACGGCAGGTGGAGTTTCACCTCAAGCAAGCCATCTTCGAGCATTTGCTCACCCTGCAGCCTTCCTACTTTGCCCAGCAGACCATTGGGGACATTCTCACCCGCATCACCAGCGATGTGGAAAACATCCGCCGCCTGTTGGGCTTTGCCCTACTCAATTTGGCCAACACGATCTTTGCCTATGCCACCACCTTGCCCGCCATGTTTGGCATCGAGCCCCGTCTGAGCACCTTGGCGCTGTCGGTGTTTCCGGTGATGTTGGTGCTGGTGAAGTTGAGCAGCAACCGCCTGCAGCAGGAGCAGCTCCAGGTGCAGCAGGAGTTGGCGGATCTGAGCGATCTCATTCAAGAGGACCTGAACGGCATTGCCCTGATCAAGGTGTACAGACAGGAACAGCACGAGCAGCGGGAGTTTCGCCGCCAGAACCAGCGGCTGCTGCAGGCCAATTTGCGCTTGGCCCTCACCCGCAACTTGCTTTTCCCTTCTTTGGTGGCGCTGGTCAGCCTAAGCTTGTTGCTGCTGCTGGCGGTGGGGGGGCCGCAAATTGCAGCCGGGACGCTGACCATCGGGGATTTTTCGGCCCTCACCCTCTATGTGGAACGGTTGGTATTTCCCACCGCCCTGCTGGGCTTCACCATCACGGCCTACCAGCGGGGGCAGGTCAGCTTGGAGCGGATCGATGCTCTGTTGGGGGTAGAACCCACCATCCGAGACGCCCCAGGCGCTTTGCCGTTGCCTCTGGAGAGGGTGCAGGGTCGCCTCGAGGCCAGAGGTCTCGCGTTTGCCTTCGCCGGCCCTGCGGCAGCTCCGGCTCTAGAGGATTTGCACTTTTGCATAGAACCGGGCCAGATGGTGGCGGTGGTGGGGCCGATTGGGGCGGGCAAGTCCACCCTGGCCAATGCCTTGCCTCGGCTGCTGGAGATCCAGCCGGGGCAACTGTTTTTGGATGGGCAGGATATCACCCAGATTCAACTGGGATCCCTGCGGCGGGCCATTGCCTATGTGCCCCAGGAGAGCTTCCTGTTCAGCGCCACGGTTCGGGATAACATTCGCTACGGCAAGCCAGATGCCGAAGATTGGGAGGTGGAATGGGCTGCCAAAGCCGCCCACATCCACGCCGAGATCCTCAACTTCCCCAACGGCTACGACACTCTGGTGGGAGAGCGGGGCATCACCCTCTCCGGTGGCCAGCGACAGCGGGTGGCCTTGGCTCGGGCTTTACTGGTGGATGCTCCCATCTTGATCCTGGATGACTCTCTCTCCAGCGTGGACAATCAGACGGCTCAGGCCATTCTTCGCCATCTGCGTCGGGTCACGGCCCAGAAAACGGTGATTCTCATCACCCATCGCCTTACGGCTGCGGTGGAAGCCGATCAGATTTGGGTGATGGACCAGGGCCGCCTTGTGCAGAAGGGATCCCATGCCGAATTGCTGGCGGACGAGAAGGGCCTCTACGCTTCTCTGTGGGCCAAGCAAAAGCTGGAGGAAGCCCTGGCCTAATTTGACGGCGGCAATCCCTGGCCGCTACCCTAACCGGCAAAGCTGTGGGGAGTGGCAACGATGGAAACTGCTGGGATCACTTTGTCCAAATTGCTCAGCCAAGCCGGGATCCAGCCTCAATTGGCCCAGGGATCCCTGGAGGGGGTGCAGGTCTGGGGCCTCTGTGCCGACTCTCGCCAGGTACAGCCGGGGGATCTCTTCTTGGGGATGCCGGGATCCCGCGTGGATGGAGGTAGCTTCGTGGCCCAAGCCCTGGCGGCAGGGGCAGTGGCGGCCCTCATTTCCCAAGAGGCGTGGGAGAGCGTCAGCGGAGAGGCTGGATGGGGAAGTCAGCCCGTCCTGGTTTTGCCTCGCGCCAGCCTGAACAGGGCCGTGGCCCAGGTGGCGGCAGCTTTCTATGGGTTTCCCGCCCGCCAACTGACCTTGGTGGGGGTGACGGGCACCAATGGCAAAACCACCACCACCCATCTCATTGAACATTTGGTGCAGGCTGCCGGTCGCTCCACCGCTTTGCTGGGCACTCTGTACAACCGCTGGCCGGGCCACAGCGAAGTTGCTCCCCACACCACCCTTTTTCCGCCTGAACTGCAGCGCAGCCTGCGGCAGGCCCACCAAGTCGGGGCAGAGGTGGCCGTGATGGAAGTGAGCTCTCACGCATTGGCTCAAGATCGGGTGTGGGGATGTTCCTTTGCCGCTGCCGTCTGGACCAACCTTACCCAGGATCACCTGGATTTCCACGGCAGCATGGAGAACTACTGGCAGGCCAAAGCCACCCTCTTCCGACAGGAATATCTCCAAGGGCGGGCGGTGATCAACGCCGACGATGCCGGGGGACGGCGGCTTTTGCAGGCCATCCAACCCTCTTTGGATCCCTGGGCCTATTCTCTGCAGCCCCTGCAGGGGATCCCCGGCCTCTGGCCCGGCCAAGTTCAACTGCGCCCCACCGGCCTGAGCGCGACCCTGCACACCCCTGCGGGCACGTTTGCCGTGGAGGCCCCCCTGGTGGGATCCTTCAACCTGGCCAACCTGCTGGCGGCGGTGGGGGTAGCCCTGCACTTGGGGATCCCTGTCGAGATCATCCAGTCGGCCCTGCCCCACTTTCCGGGCGTACCGGGGCGGATGGAGCGGGTGACCCTGCCGGGGCAGGATATCGCGGTAGTTGTGGACTACGCCCACACCCCCGACGGCCTGGAAAACCTGCTCAAGGCCCTGCGATCCCAGGTGCAAGGGCAACTTATCTGCGTCTTTGGCTGTGGCGGGGATCGGGATCGGGGCAAACGACCGCAGATGGGCCGCATTGCCGCCACCTGGGCCGATCAGGTGATCGTTACCTCCGACAACCCCCGCACCGAAGATCCCCAGCAGATCCTACGGGATATTTTGGCCGGGATCCCTGGATCCCCCAGGGCGGTGGAGGTGGATCGGCGGCAGGCCATTCGCCTGGCCATCCTCGCAGCCCAGCCAGGGGATACGGTGGTCATTGCCGGCAAAGGCCATGAGGACTACCAGATCCTGGGCACCGAGAAGATTCACTTCGACGACCGAGAAGAAGCCCGCGCCGCCCTGGCCCTGAGGGAAAAAAGCCGGGGGTGAGGCTAACGGGAGCGGTGCTGCAGCATCAGCTCCACGAACTCGCGGAAGAGGTGATCGGCGTCGTGGGGGCCGGGGCTGGCCTCCGGGTGATACTGCACAGAAAACAGGGGCAGGTGACGGTGGCGGATCCCGGCTACGGTGTGGTCATTCAAGTTGAGGTAGCTGATCGTGACCTCATCGGCAGGGATCGAAGCGGCATCCACCGCAAATCCGTGGTTCTGGCTGGTGATCTCCACTTGCTTCTCCAACCCGCAAGGGTGGTTGAGGCCGCGGTGGCCAAACTTGAGCTTGTAGGTGGATCCCCCTAGGGCCAAACTGAGAATCTGATGGCCCAGGCAGATCCCAAATAGGGGCTTCCCAGTTTGCAGCAGCGCTTGCGTGGTGCGGATGGCAGTCGTCTCAGCGGCGGGATCCCCTGGCCCATTGGAGAGGAAGATCCCATCGGGGTTGTAACTCAAAATCTGCTCCGGGCTGGCATTGGCCGGCAACACCATGACGCGACAGCCGTAGCGGGTAAGGCGGCGCAAGATGTTGCGTTTGATGCCAAAATCCAGGGCCACCACCCGCAGGGGCGGCTCCGGGATCGGGATCCCTTGGCTGCGGCCATAGTCCCAATCGGCAGGCGTAGGCTCCAGCCACTCGTAGGGTTGGGGAGTAGTAACTTCCGCCACCAAGCTCAACCCCTGCATGGAAGGAGCCTGGCGCACCCGCTCCAACAAAACCTGGGGATCCAAAGTCTCCGTGGAAAGGGCCCCGTTCATCACCCCCTGAGAGCGCAGCCGCCGTGCCAAAGCCCGCGTATCTACCCCAGCAATGGCCGGGATCCCATATCGTTGCAGGTATTCGGGGAGGGTGGATGTAGCCCGCCAGGAGCTGGCCAGGCGAGATACATTGCGGGCAATCACCCCCGCGACTTGGGGCCGAGCCGATTCTTCGTCCAGCTCATTCACTCCGGTATTTCCCAGCTCAGGGCAGGTGAAAGTAATGATCTGCCCCCGGTAGCTAGGGTCGGTGATCACCTCCTGGTAGCCGGTCATGCCTGTGTTGAACACCACCTCGCCCACCGCCGTGCCCGGCGCCCCAAAAGACCAGCCGGAGAAAGCAGTGCCATCCGCCAGCACCAAGAGAGCCGGCTGACGAGTTTGCCAGGGAAAAACAAGCGGTGGGGAAGCCGTGAGCATAGAAGGAACCTACAGCATTACCAGCCCCCCAAACCCTCCTCTCCCTTTGGGAGAGGGGCCGGGGGTGAGGGCGGCAGTCCGACCATCCTACCCCAACTATTCTCCCTCTACCACGCTGCCACACTCAGGGTTGTTGTCCTTGCGAATGGTACCGATTAAGGTGCTTACCACCACGCAGCGGTTTTCTCCCTGAGAGTAGGTGCTGCTGACTACAAAGCGACCCAGTTGACGGGCTCGGCCATCGGATTCAAAAACCGCCCTTCCGTTGGCGAAGGTGGGGGCGTTCTCTATAACCTCCACTGACCGCTCTGGTATGGCAATTAAAGTGGATGTCACTTCATCAGGGAAGATACTGTTGACGGTTACAAAATTATTCAGGCGCACCCGCTGACAGGGGGTGGGTTCATCGCAAAGGCCCTGCTCATCTTGAATAACCAGAGTCGGTACATTCGGCTCCGAATTGTCCACCCCAACCACCCAAGCTCGGCCCAAGAGAGAAGCCCTGGCATTGGTGCGAGCAGTGCGTAAGGCCCGCTCCACCTTGTTTTGCGCATCGTCTAGCTGGATCCGCGCCCAGATGTTGATCCCAGAAGGAACCGCCAGCACAGCCATGATGCCGATGATGACGATGACTGCCAAGACTTCTACTAGGGTAAAGCCCTTCGTCTGGGCAGGTGCAGTCCGTCTGAATCTGCTCATCGAGGCCAACATAGGTAGGAATCCTCCCTCGGGGCAAGTCACATAGGCTTGACTAGGCTTGACGATTAAACACACCACGGGCCAACACCTGAGTTTGCATTGTCGTCAGATACCGCGACACCTGCTCCGCATCAACGCTGGTGGCATCTTGGATGTAGCGCCGGAACAGGCCGGGATTGGATCGCTCCATGGCAGTTGCCGTGATGGTAACAATCACATCTTGGGGAAGGCTGGCGGCGGCGCTGCGCCGGACGCAAACATGGAAGCCCACGTCGTTTTGATTGACCTCTAGGCCTGAGAAAGTGACTCCATTGGGCCTACCCCCTCCAAAGGCATAGCCCTGTGGGCAATTCGGCGCAACCTGCGGACTTCCCTGTCGGCTGCTGAAGATGTTGGAGACCAGAGTTACAAGACGAGGGCCTCGATTGCCTGCCGCGGCAATGGGTTCCTGGGGTGTCCCCCTCCGCTCGAGATCTTGAAGATCCTTCTCAGCGGGCCAGTCAAGGAAGCCTTGCCGATATGGATCGGGATCAACCCTGAAGAATGGGCTGCGCTCAATGCATGTATCATTAAAAGGTTGCAACTCAAACCTAGCAATGCGCGCGTTGCCCTCCCAAGGGGTGTTGCCGTCTGGGTTACCGGCGTTGTTGTAGTTACGTTGCAAGTAGTACACAACCAAGCTATAGATGTTGCGGCGGTTGCGGATGTTGTCCCAGTCAGCTTCGGAAATACCCGTAGGTCTCTCCTTCAAAGTTACTCGGCCTTCTCGAATTTGTTGCAAGGTCGGAGGGCCTTGATAGCAATCGCGTGGGATCGGATTCAGCTTCCAAAAGGCGACCACTGGAATGGCTCCATCGGGGCGGCGAATCCAGCCGGGGGTGTAAAGCCTTTGGATGAGATCTGGCGTTCCGTCTCCGTTGGGCTGTTCCGCATCGTTGTAGATGTAAAGCGCCTCCGCCAGATCCTGCTGGATATACTGCATGGCCTGGGTCAGCTCTGCCTGCACCTGAGTGCGCCCTGTCTCTTCCCGATCCACCCGCATGGTTTCAATGACGATCATGCCGGTGGCCAGCAGAAAGATCGAGGCTACCACCAGCGACACCAAAAGCTCGGTGAGGGTAAACCCCGCACTCTGGTAAACCCTGTGGCGAAAAACCTTGAACATAGGAAAACACCACCTTTTTGTGAGCCTGCAGGAGGAGCTTACCCGTCGCTTCAAAGCGAGGTAGGGCTTGGGCTGGGCAGCGGGAAGGCATTGCAGTTGTTGGTCGGGATCCCACCCCTAGCTTGAACATCGGCCAAAATGGCCCGGCAAACATCCCCCAAATTGGCGGCCAGGTTGACTTCTACAATCGAGCTGGCCATGGGAAATAGCCACACATCGGCATTGGCCAAGTTCTGATTGGCGGAGACCGTCTCAGTGCGCAGCCCAGGAAGAGCCTGTCGAGTGGTTGGGTTGAAGGAAAAGCGGTGGTACACCCTCACCCCCAAAAAGAAGGAGCAGGGAACCCCTGAGATGACGGTGTTGTTGCGTCGGTCAATGCATTCCCCGCCCCTATCCCGAAAGGTTTGGATGACATAGACCTCGGGGTTTCGCCCCGGCAACCGCACTTCGGCCAGGCGAATGGAGTAGTTGGGGCCGGGGTTGTCCATATCGGCAGGGGGCGGTGTATTGCGCAAGGGGCTTGCTCCAATCCTGGGCAGACGAGCCAACTGAGCTGGGTCCTGGAAGGCGCTTCGGTTAGCGGCCAGCTCCAGGTCAACCAGGGTGCGGATGCGATCCACTTCAGCCCGGGCCAGTTGATTGGCCACTTCTATCCGCTCCGTCATGGCCCGTCGATAGGCGATCAGGGTGAGAGCAGGAGCAAGAGCGGCCATAGCCAAAGCCACAATGACCACCGACGCCAAGACCTCAATGAGGGTAAAGCCCCCTGTTTCTTGTTGCCGCCAAAGCCGCCACTTGTTCATGGATCCCTCCCTTAGCCCACTCTGCTCCTACCTTGAATCTACCCCTGGCATGGGAAGTCAATATCAGTTGAATTCGTTGCAGCCTCCAATCCGAGCAGCCGCCTGCAGGGGCACATCTGGCTGAGCTTGCAGCCCGCAGCGCAGCCGCCGCACATACGGATCCTGAGGATCCAACTCCCGCAAGAACTCAGTGCGGGCATTGGAGGGGAATTGGAAGCGAGCCGACACCGCGCTGGGACGACGGGCAATTTGCAAGCCCACATCGTAGCCGAAGCGGCGGTTGGGTGGGTAGTAGTAGTCGTAGCCCCGCGTGAGGGCCGAGCCCGTAACCAAGTTGGGCGGCTCAAAGCTCTGCTGCAGGAAGGGGCCGGTGGCATAGGTGCTGTAGTTGAGCTGGATCATCGAGCCGCTGAAGAAGAGGTTGGTATTTCTCCACAGCTCGTTGAGACGCAGGAAGTTGTGCATGCCGCCGGCAGTTTGGTCTAGCCGCGAGGGCAGGGTGCCGCTGATGGCAGTGGCATTCACCCGCGTTTCCCTGGCCGGCTGCAGCTGCCGGTTTTGGCTGCCATCGTCGTTGCGGCGGCGCTGGTTCACATCGGTTGAGGCCAGCTCTTGGAAGCGGGGAATGGGAATGGGCCGCCGGGTCACCTCATCCAGGATTACCCCCAGCACCGGGTTTTCGCCGGCAAAGCCAGTGGGAGCCTTGTTCAGGTCCAGGGTGAACGGCTCCACATCCACCCAAGCAAAAGCGGCGGTATCGCTGGGGAAATCGCTGTCGGTCATTGTGGAACCGTTGCGATCGATCTGGATTTGAACCCTCTTGGTGCCCGAGTCGGAGCCCACCCTGACGTAGAAGCACAAGCCATTGCGGATATCTTCGCTCCCCTTGGTGTCAATGTAGTAACCGCCACGATAGTTGGAGCTTGGGGAGTAGTTCTGAGTGTCACCTTCGTTTACCCAAGCATAGGGGTTCAACGCCATCTGGGGCTGAACCAGCAGTTTATTGGGATTGGCAGGATTCTTCTCCGCAAACAGCGGATCCCGATCCAAAACAACATCCCAAGGCTCGTCGGAGTCGCGAACGCCGTTGCTGTTCTTGTCCCAGAAGTTCAGTTGGCCGTCTCCGTTCCAGTCTTTGATGCGCAACGTGCTGGGGCGGCTGTCACCGGTGTAGGCGGTGTACTTGAAGGTGGTGTTGAAGTTGGGGCGAAACACTCCGGGCACCCAGAAGCCGCCTTTGGAATCTGGGCCTTCCTCCTCCGAGGGGCAGCCCACCGTCAGATCTTCCCTAAGTAATTTGCGCCTCAGCGCTCGGGCCCAGAGGTCGGTTCCCTTTGTAAACGGGTCTTCTAGAGCCTCTCCCTTGATAGCCGGGCGGATGCCGGGCTCGCGGTTGGGTTGAGAAACGATCTCGGAGAGAACGCCACCTCTCACCAAGCCCTCGCGGGCAGCATAGGCCGGTTCGCCAAACATCCAATTGAAGGCCGCCTGCAGAGCCTCGGCAGGGTTGGGCCACTTGGGTGGCTTGGGCACCCCGGCTTTCACCTCCAGCACCGGCGAAAGCTGCGGCTGCAGGGCAATGGTTACGCCTTCAGCAGGAGCCGCGGCCACCGTATTCACGCTGATGGTCTCCGGCTCCGGATCGGCCTCGACTGCCTGAATGGGGCGCAGCTCCACCGTGTTGGGCTTGGCTGCCATCCACTCGCCCAAGGGGCTCTTGGAAGGAGTTTCTGGGGCAAAGGTGCTCGGCCCGCAGGGACGCCCTCGACAGGTCAAATTTTGTGTCCCCGTTGTGGTGGGCGAGCAGGTGGGGCTGCTGGTGCTGGCGATGAGGGTGCCCGTCCGGGTTTGGGTAAAGGTTTTGGTTGTGCCGCAGGCGATCTGGTTGATGACCTCATCGCAACTGGCCGGTGACCAAGGGCCCCAGTTGTAGTTGCAGGTCTGCGGGCAAGGAAATGTCCGGGTTTCTGTAGAAGTAGTGGTTCCGCAGCTTGAGGTGCAGGTCACGGTGCGGCTCTGAGTTATTGTCTGGCCGCCGTTGGCCACCGTACACTGAGGAGTCCAGCCTGTGTCGGTGCAGGTAGCCCCCGGAGGCTGGCAGGTAAAGGCTCGGGTTTCTTTTTCGGTGAAGGGGCTTTGGCTGGTACAAAGCGGCGTTACTGTGCGGGTGCGGGTTTGGGTGATGCTGGTGCCGCTACACTGCTGCTGCTGGGTACACTGAGGCATCCAGTCCGACCATTTCCCGTAGTTGTACTGAGGGTAGCAGGTGATCGTCCGAGTTTCCGACGGCGGAGTGCCAGGGCAACCGGCAGGCAAGGTGGCAGTTCTGGTTTGTTTAATAGTGGTTTGCTGACAGATGTTGGTTTTACATGCAGGAGTCCAGTCTGTCCAGATGGGATCGCAATTGAGGGGTTCTGCGCAGTACTGCTGGTTGGGTGCCAGAGGTTTAGTCTGATCCGGCTGGCAAGGTTGGTTGACCGGCTTCAGCGGCTTCAGGTAGCGAAGGTCATAGTTTTCCAGCGGCTGCCCATCTCCCTGGGTTGTAAAGCGGACGAAGGCATTGCCCATGTTCTCGTAGGTTTGGATCTCCACCAGGTAGGGAGAAGGCCGAGTGTAGTCGGTAACGCACTGCAGCTCCAGCCGGAAGCTCACGTGGTTATTGCCGCCATCCCACCAGGCTTCGACACCAACAGCCTCATCCTCCGACAGCTCTTCTAGACGAGTGCCCGCATTGCGATAGAAGCCTCTAAAAGCTGGCTCTTCCTCATCTGGGTTAGGAGTGTAGTTGGGGTTCCTGCGGATGATGAGTCGGCCCCCATCGTCGGTGTTGAGGTTGTAGGTGGCAACACCTGGCCAACGGGGATACAGCTCCCCTACCCAGCGCACCACGAAAAAGTCGTTGCCGAGGTTGTTGCCACTTCCCCATGATCCGTCTCTGCGCCGCCAGCAGGAGCGCCAGAAGCCTATGTTGCCCCTGTCTATGTCTGGAGCATCAGCGGGAAGTTGAGGCGGATTCATATCCGGCTCACTGCATCTTGGCATCCACAAAAAGTCAGCCTTGGGAAAGTTGGGTTGAGTATTCCACAAAGGCCAGCCGTCCCAGCCAAAGGGCCAGAGGAAGGGGGAGTTGGTGTTCAGGTAGTTCTGGTCGGCAAACAGGTAGTAGAACCCACCCCAAGGCGGGAGATCGGGATGGCCACCGTCTTCCCAGAAGGCAAAGCCTTTTCCAGGTGGATTTCTAGGGGGATCCCAGCCGGAAATACCGGAACCATCGGTTTTTAAAGCATCGCGAATACAGGCCCATCGCGAGCCGGGTGGGCTGCTCCAGCCGCCTGAGGTGTTGCAGGTTGGCCCTCCCTGAGCCTCCTCCCTCATGAAGGAGCCAATCTGCCAATCTTGAACAGGGTAGGTTGGATCCGGCCAGCGCACTGCCCGCAGGTAGGGCAGGTTGGCCTCTTGGGCGTCTGGAGGCAGGGGGCCTATGGCTCCGGTGTCCCCAAACCCTGTGTTGCGGTTGTACTGGTTCTGCGGGCTGGTTATCCAGCCGTTGTAGTACTCGGCCAACAGGCCACCGCCTCCTTCTATTTCAGGCGGTCGGCAAGGCTGGAGGGAAGCTATCAGCAGCCAGCGGGAGGTATCCAGCACCGGGTTGCCCAAAGCCGAAATGCGGGTGCCAAAGTTGGCATAGCCCGCATCGGGTGCGCGCAAGAGCCGCACTTCTGGCACGCCAAGCCCTGCTGTCCTGTCAGCGTTATTTGAGCTCGGGTCGGCACTGTCGCGACGGGCAAAGATGGTGTCGCGGGCGAAGACCTCCGGCCAGCCTGGCCGCCGCACGTGGTTGCCCAAATTCTGCGCCCCGTTGGTGTTGTCGAAGCGCAGAACCCCAGCACCATCTCTGTTGGGATCCCGAGCCGGCCAGTTGTTGCCTCGGATCACCAGCGCTTGGTTGAGGAAGGAGGTGTTGGCTCCTAAGTTACTTCCGCTGCAGCCGTAGTGTTCGTTGCGGCGAGGAGCCGAGGCTCGTTGTGGGCTGCCCTGGTAGTTCCGGTTAGCCACAAAGCTGCTGCCGCCGCCGTTGAGCGTAGCATCCTGCACAAAGCCGTCGTCGATGCTGCCATCGCAGAAATCGGCAGAGAGGATGTTCACCGAGTCGCCCAACACGTCGCTAGGCCGCCAGAGATCCTCCGCCGCCCGGGCAAAGCGCCGATCTTCATTGGCCCGCAGCCGCCCGTAGAAGTTGCTGTAGAGGCCGTCTGCTCCGAAATTGAGGAGAGTTGTGAACTCCTCCAGCCGCTGCCCGTTCCTCGTCCGGTGCAGGTTAAAGTCCCCTTGGATGTAAACGGGGTTGTCGGAAACGAAGGAGAGGCCAAAAATCGCGTCATCAGGGTTGAACCCGCCGCGGGCCAGCACCGCCCCGTTGCGCAGCCGGAAGCCGTAGGGCCGCCGATCCGGATCGGCATAGTAGTCCACCGGTTTGGGGCTGAGTCCACCCGGATTGGAAACAGGGGGATCCCAGACCGTTTGGTTGTTAGCCGTGCCGCGACCTGGCTGACCGGCGTTCATAATACCGGCGCTGCCCAAGTCACCGCGGGCATTTCCGTTGCGCCAGTTGGTTAGGTAGTTATTAAAAGCGCCCAAGGGTGGGCGGGCAATGGCATCTTCCCGCACGGCATCTTCCCGGAAGGCGTAGAAAATCCCCCCTTCTCGGTTCTCGCCAATGCCGGCAGGCAGCCAAGTGTCCCCGTTAATCAACCCCCTGGCCTGTCCGTTGACGTTGTTGGTCAGCAGGGCCAGGTCGATGTTGAGGGCCCGCACCGCCATCGCCTCGCGGCCATCGTAGAAGACGGAATCTTTAAAGGGCACGCGATGACACTGGTTACCATTACCAACCCGAATCAGCTCAAACTGGTTGCTGTTGGGGCCAGCAGTGTTATTGGGGCAGTTGGCAGTGGCACGGGGCAAAGTCCACTGGTCAATGGTGGCCCGGGGCCTCAGCCTCATGGATTCCAGATCCACCACGGCTTGATAGGTTACTGGCCCCTGTAGGAAGGGGTAGGCCTGCCTCCGCTCATTTTCAAGGTCATCGTCGGGGTTGGGAGGCACACTGTGGTGGAAGGTCTGCAGAGGGAAAATGTAGCGCAGCGGCAGATAAAACCGGTTGGCTGCCTCTCGGTTCCCAGCTCGGCTGGCTTGGATGTCATCCCGGAGGATTTCGGCTATGGGATTGCTGGCAGTGGCAGCCGCCTCAATGCGCAGGATGTTGTCGGCCAGCATGCCCAACATGCAGCCTGCCGTTTGCAGGGTGGTTTGGTCGGCTAGGCTCAATTGGTCAACAGAGGTGCCTCGGTTGACGATATCAATAACCCGCCGCAGCTCGGAGAAGTTGCCAAAAGCCGTAATAAACGGATCCGGGTGAATGCGGCCCGCTTCTTGCCTGGGTGGATAGGCCCCGTCAGGATCGCCGGCAAAATTGGCCAGGTTGGTGAGCGCTGTCCACAAAGGAGTGCCAGGCCGCAGTTGCTCCCGCATCGGCTCGGGGTCATACTCCCAAACGTTGGTGCCCTCTCCAGTAAAGAAGTTGATGCCCAGTTGAGTGCGCTGGTCGCCGGTAGGGAAGGTGGAAGCCCGCTGCAAGCTCCAGGGAGAGCCTGGGTGGGCCACCGTAGCCAGGCAGGCTATCGGAAAGCGGCCATCTCTGTGGCTGTAGTGGTAAACGGCTGTAGCCTGCACTGCCGCCGGGTTATCCCGCAGCGTCAGGCGTTGCCGCGCCTCGTTGCTGATGAAAATGGCCTGCAGCTTGGTGGGATCATCCGCATTCCCGGTGGGCACCAGAGGCAAAGGCAAAGAATCGGTGCGGGTTAGTTCCAGCCGCTGGCCCACGATCACCCGCAGACCTTCCACACGGGCCCGCCGCTCCCAATAGCCATCCAAGCCCACCTCGGAAAGGGCGCCTGGGGGTGGGTTGTCCTCGGTCAAAGACTCATTCTGGTTGTTCCTGGCATTAGCAGGAATCGGGCTACCGGCACTGACACCAAACCTCTGAGCAAAGGTGTCCACATCGCAGCCCCTCTGCAGGTCAGGTTCGACCGGTGGACGGTCATAGCTGGCCTTGGGGCCAAAGCGGTTGTCGGCCCGGTAAACATCGTCCACGTAGGGGGGGCAGGTCTGGTCGGACCGAAAGCCGCCAGCTTTAATCCGGCCAGGGTTCTCCCTCTCTTGGGCGTCAGGGTTCTCCCTCCTTCTGAGAGGAGAATTTGCCCATCCTGTTGCATCTTGGGCGTAGGTTCCGCGGGTGCGAATGCGGCCAAAAAGCTGGAGCTCCAGCGGATCCAGAGCTACCATTTCGGGGGCTGCCGAGTTCTGAACTGAATCGAAATTGAGGTTATTCAGGCGGGGAAGCGGCACACTTGGCGGTACATTCGCCTCCCTAGGGTGGGCATCAAAAATTAGGGTGTCGCTCGCCTCCTGTCCGGCGTAGCCAATGGCCCCTGCCACCAGCTCTCCATAGGCTGTAATTTCCGAGTTTTCCGGCGGCATGTAGAAGCAAGACTGCTCCGAGCTGATGGTGAAAGCCCGGAACAAGTTGTTGGCAGTGTACCGGAAGAAAAGGCTACCGCCTGCGTAGATAGCACCGTTCCAGTTGTAGCCAGGAGTAAAGAAAAACTCCACGTCGCCGCGGTTGAAAATTCCCCACTTGTTCAGCAGATCCCGCCGCCGATCTTGCTGAAACTGCAGAGCCGAAACGGCGCGGGTGGTGGAGTCGGCCCCCTCAATGGGAAGAGTAACTGCATAGACCTGAAAGGGCTTTTGCAAAGATGAGCCCACCTGGAACCAGTCCCCCACGTTGGGGTTGACCGTCTGTTCAGCCGGAGAATCGGTACACCCCGCCAAGGCCGAACCCTGCAGTGGCCCACCGCGGATCACCAGTCGCCGCGCCCGCTCAGTATCGGAAATGTTTTCCTCAAAGTCCTGGAGGTTCCTTTGCCCCGTAACCGGCGCTCGGCGGTTGTACAGAATGGTGTAGGCGGTAACGGAGTCGTCGATCCCGTTGTTGTCGGTATCCACCAAGAACCACCAGACTGGGGCTTGCCGCTGCACTTCAATTCCCTGGCTCCGATTCTGGGGATCCGGAACAAGGGCGCTGTAGTTCAGCAAAAAGCGCCGCTCATCGGGAAGGGTGTAGGGATCCGAGGGCTCTGCAGGCACCGCCGTGCCATCGTTGGTCAGGGCAGAGGTAAATTGGGCATCGGTGGGGGCACTGTTGGGCAGGCGGCGATCCCGAATCAGGTTGTCGATCTTGGCCCTGGCCCGGTCGATGGCAGCATTCAGTTGCCGGCTGATGGTCAGCTCCGCCCGTTCCACCTGGGTTTGGATGGTGCGCTGGGTAGAGCGGGTCAGCAGCCCTACCGTAACCAAGCTCAAGACCAGCACGATCAAAATGGCAACCGGCAGGACGAAGCCCCGCTCTCGAATCTTGCGCCGATCCACCCGTGCTTTCAAAGAGGCGAGCAAGCGCAGGGTGAGCTTGAGCAGCAGCGTGGAAGGAGCAGACATACCGTATCTCGGACAACGTGAAGGGGAAGGCGGCACCCCAGGGATCCCTTGTCAAGATGCCAAGCTAGCAACAGTATGGCGGTGATCATGGCCGCCGCAAATCCCCACCTCTGGGGGGAATCCCCAAGCCCTTTCTCCAATTCACAAGATCCCCAGTTGCTGCGCCTTGAGCAGGGCGGTGACACGGTCGCTAGCATCCAGCTTGCGGTAGGCGGTGCTGGCGTATTCTTTGACGGTTTCGATGCTCAGGCCCAAACGGCGGGCGATCTGTTTGTTGGCCAAGCCCTCTTTCATCAGTTGCAGCACACACAGCTCGCGGGGGGTGAGCTTGGGCAGCTCCTGTCGGGCAGGCAGCCAGTCTCGTTCGGGGTTGGACAAAATCTGACGGATGACGCGGGCCAATTCCGCCGGGTCGGTTTCTTTGGAAAGGTAGCCTTTGGCCCCGGCGCGGCGGGCTGCCTCAATCAGACCCGGCTCCTGAAAGGTGGTCATCATCACCACCACCACCGGCAGGCCCAGCTCGGTGATTTGCTGGCAGGCGGCGATCCCATCCCCATCCGGCATGCGCACATCCAAAATGGCCACGTCGACGGGGCAACTGCGACAATGGTGGACGGCCTGGGATCCCGTCTCGGCTTCGGCCACCACCTCAAATCCTTGGGCTTGCAGGGCAAACTTCAGCCCCAGCCGGAAGAGGGGATGATCGTCGGCAATGAGAACGCGGACAGGAGAACTCATGGCAGGGGATCCCAGCCGAGGGGGTGCTGGTTTTAATCTGCCCAAAGGGGGATCCCAAATAAAGCGCCCTCACCCCCAGCCCCTCTCCCTTGGGGAGAGGGGAGTTATGGCTTCACCAAGACCATGCCGCGGGCCTGGGGGTCAAAGGTGGGATCCAGCCGGGTTTGGGCATTGTACAGGGCGCCGGTCAGATCCGCCCCCTCCAGAAAAGCGCCTCGCAGGTCGGCCCCCCGCAGATCGGCATTGTGTAACTTGGCCCCTGTGAGGTCGGCGCCGGTGAGGATGGCTCGACGCAAGTCGGCCCCGCTTAAGTTGGCCACCTGCAGATTGGCACCCGTCAGATCTGTCTGCTGCAGGTTGGCCTGCGCCAGATCGGCTTCCCACAAGAAGGCCCCCGCTTGATCCGAGCCGCTCAGGTTGGCCCCTCTCAAATCGGCCAAGTTGAGGATCGCTTGGGAGAGGTCGGCAGCTTGGAGATTGGCCTGTCTGAGGATCGCTTCTTTTAGGTTGGCCCCCCTGAGGTCAGCTCCCGGCAGTTCTGCCCCCGTCAGGTCGCAGGCGGGGCAATCTTTGCTGGGAAAAACAATTTGGGAGCGGCCCAGTTGGGCATCCAACTCCAGTTGGGCAAAGGCCGAAGCCCCTGGGAAGACCACCCAGCCGAGCAAACTCGCCCCACCCCAGAGCTTTGTGAACCGGAGCCATGCCATTCTTTTCACCGGGATCCCCTCCTACTGCTGATGGTAGCCGCTCTGGCCCATTTCCCCAGGGATCCCCCATATCTTGAGGAGCGCCACTAGCTCTGTTGCGGCTGGCAGCGGGGGCAAAAGTGGGCCGACCGACCTGCCAGCTTCATCCGCTGAATTGGGGTGCCACAGAGGCGACAGGGATCCCCTTCCCGACCGTACACCCACGCTTGCCCTTGATAGTTGCCGTTGAGCCCACGCAGATCCCGGTAATCCCGCAAGGTGGTGCCCCGTTGCTCCAGCCCGGCCCGTAACACCTCGATCAAAGCTTCTCGCAGGCGTGCCTTGGCCACATCCGAAAGCTGAACTGCTGGCGTCAAAGGGTGAATGCCGCTCAGAAACAGGGCTTCGTCGGCGTAAATGTTGCCCACCCCGGCTACCAGCGATTGATCCAGCAGCGCGGTTTTAATAAGACGGCGGCTCTTCTGCAGGGCAGCCTGGAAATAGGCCTCAGAAAAAGCTGGCGAAAAGGGCTCCGGCCCCAAAGTCTGCAGGGTGGGGATCACCGCCTCCAGCTCAACACCGGCAGGCACCAGCCACATCTGGCCAAAGGTGCGCTGATCCACAAAGCGCAAGTCCCACCCTTCCTCGAAGGCCAAACGAACACGAGTGTGAGCTGATAAAGGGGTGGATCCCTGCACCCAGAGCAACTGCCCGGTCATGCGCAGATGCACGCCCAGAACAGCTCTCGAATCCAGGGATCCCAGGAGATACTTTCCTCGCCGCTGCCACTGGGTAAAACGGGTGCCAATCAAGCTCCGCCCAAACATCTCCCCTGCAGGGTAGGCAATGGTGCGGGCCAGGAGCACCTCCACCGCAAGTATCCGCGGCCCCAAGGTGAGGCGTTGCAAATCTTGCCGAACTGTTTCAACTTCCGGCAGTTCAGGCACAGAACGACTTGCTCAAGAACACAGTCCCCGGCATCAGAACTTTGGCTTAGCTGGCCGGAGCGGCTTTGGCCTTGGCCTTGGGAGCTTCCAACACTTCCAGCTCATCTTCGCGGAAGTTGTTGGTGTTGATGTTGTAGTAGTTGATCTTGTCAAAGCGGACGATCACCGGGTAGAGAATGCCGCTGGTATCCACCGCCGCAACCGTTCCCACATCCCGGTACCAGTAGGATTCTTTCCGCAGCACACGGACTTTGGCACCACGCTGAATTGCCATGAGGGTTATCTCCATTGACCTGAACTCAGATTACCCTAGTCCGTGAGAAGGCTGCGATTTCCGAATTTTTGTAACAGGGATCCGCTTTTGTCTGGCTGGGTTTTCGGGGCCAACAGCAGATGAACCGTCGCACCTGTGGAGCCTGGCTGTTGGGTTCTGCTTTGACCTGGGGCTTGCAGGGGAAATCTGCAGGGCTGCCCCATCCGCGCGATTTTGCCGCCGTCCTCAACCTAAACACCGGTCGTTTAACAAGGGTTTGGCAGCCGGAGCAGGCTTCCAGAATCAGGGCCAGCCCTGGCTCAACCGTCAAGTGTGCCGTTGCCGCTGCTGCTCTGCAGACCGGGATCAGCTCCGGCGAGCGCTTGATCCACTGTCCGGGTTGGTGGGATCCGCCGCCGCAACTGGGGTTGGGCCGCCTACCCTGCTGGGATCCCCGCGGCCATGGGGCTTTGAACTTGCGCCAAGCCCTGGCCCACTCTTGCAACGTGCATTTTTACCAGTTGGGCTGGGAGCTGGGGGCCAATACCCTGGTGGAGTGGCTGCGGCGCTTCGGCCTAGGGAGTGTGCAGAATACGGCTCCGGCTCCGCTCTTGGCGACCGGTCTGGCTGGGCCGGTGGATCCCTGGGAGCTGTTGGTTTATGGGGGCGTGATTGCCCGCCGAGGTGTACCCCTTTCTGGCGAGGTCTCTCTGCCCGCTTTCTCTTTACCGGCTTGGATTTGGGAGGCTCTCCATGCCGGCATGAGCCTGGCGGCAACAGCGGGCACCTGTCGCGGCATTGCCCCAGAAGGGATCCCAGTGGCAGCCAAGTCTGGCACCATCCTCAATCCTCAACGACGAGGACGACCAATTCTCTGGGCAGAAGATTTTCAAGCCTGGTTGCTGGCCTTTTGGCCCCTGCCGGATCCCAACTGGACGCTGGTGCTGCACCTGCATCAGGGCAAAGCCTATGAGGCGGCCATTCCCCTGGCGCGGCAGATTATCGCCGCCATCGGCAGCGGGTGACCACCTTGCTTGCGATCATGAAGAAATGCAAACTATACTGAAGGTCAAGTGCCGTTCTCGTTTTCGTTCTTTACGGATCCCACTCCCTGTCGTTCCCATTTACCCTGGAGGTTCTCATGTCTAATCCCAATTTGTCTGAGCCCAAGTTTGGCTTTAACGAGTATGCCGAGCGCCTCAACGGTCGGGCTGCCATGATTGGCTTTGTGTTGGCCATTGTCATCGAAGCGGTGACGGGCCAAGGCGTTGCTTCCTGGCTGGGCCTGATCTAAGAGACCTCAACTTACCGCCTTTTGGCTTTTCCTTGGGTCTGCTGGCTTGCAGGCCCTTTATTGTATTGAGCAGGAAGCGTAAACTACCCGACACCCGCGCTATGCGCAGGGTGCGGGCTTTATCCCAATCCCTAGCGGCCCCAGAGGACAGCTAAGTTTCGGAATTTCAGGCG
>NZ_JBSSDE010000016.1:0-67043 GCF_054060435.1 Thermostichus sp. MS-CIW-34
GCCTTGCTCGTGACGCTCCTTCTGCAACGCCAGTGCCTTGTTGTAGACGAACCGGCAGGAGCCAGCAAAGCGGCGCATCTGCCGTTCCTGCTGGCTGTTGGGCAGCAATTCGTACTTGAAGGCTTGAAGTCGTTGCACCGCTCAATCGTATTCTTGGCCTATGCGTGATGACAACGATATTCACATGGCCGACACTGCGTTTTTAAAGGGCGTCGGCTACGGTCGGCGCTATCCTTCCCCGCCCTGAAGGACGGGGCTTGCCGCGCCTTTTGGTCAACTCAAGACAATTGGGCAGCAACGGCTTTCAGCAGGCGTTTCTGGTCAACGGGCTTCGTCAGATAGGCATCGGAGCCAAAACATAGCCCCTGTTCAATCTCTTCGGGAGAGATTTTCGAGGAGAGAAAGAGGAAGGGGATGTGAGCTGTAGACTGATCCCATCTCAGGGCATCCAGCACCCCATAGCCGTTCAGCTTGGGCATCACCACATCGCACAACACCAAGTCGGGCATCAGGGTGCGCACCATCTGCAAGCCCTCTTCTCCATCGGTGGCCGCCACCGTGTCGTACCCCGCTCGTTGCAACACCTTCTGCAGATAGGTGCGAATAGAGGGTTCGTCTTCAATCACCAGGATGCGTTTGGACATAACTTTGTAAAAAATTAAACAAAGACCTGGCCCAACCTGTCGGGCCTACTGTCCGCCTTCCCGGAGCCAGAGAGATCCGAGTTGATGCAAGAACAAGTCGAAGAACTACAGCTGCAGCATAGGGAAACTCTGGAAAAAAAAACTCCGCCAAATCGCTCATTCTGGGATCTCCCTGCTCTGCAAAAATCCTGATAGAGTGCGGAACAACTTTCCTCATCCGCAGATTTGCGGTTATGCCAGAAACCCCCCTCCTCCTTTGGGAGAAGTGAAGGCAGCCTATTCCGAAGTCAGTTGACGTTCCATCAGGCGGGTGAGGGCGGCGGTGGGGGTGGTCTGCCCTTGCAACAACAGATGCACTTCCTGGGTGATGGGCACCTGAATGCCGTGCTGGGCAGCGATCTCGACCACGACGGGAGCGGTGTAAACCCCTTCGGCGGTGCCCTCGATCTCCGCCAAAATCTGCGACAAGGGTTGGCCCTGGCCTAGCCCGTAGCCCACTCGGTAGTTGCGGCTCAAGCGGCTGTGGCAGGTGGCCAGCAGATCCCCCAACCCCGACAGGCCATTGAAGGTTTCTGCCCGTGCCCCCAGCTTAGATCCCACCCGGATCATCTCTGCCAGGCCGCGGGTAACCAGAGCCGCACGAGCATTGGCCCCCAGTTGCAAGCCATCACACACGCCAACAGCGATGGCGATAACATTTTTCAGGGTGCCGCCTAGCTCCACTCCCAGCGGATCGCTGCTGGTATAGAGGCGGAACCGCTCCGAGGAAAGGGCATACTGCACCTGCACAGCGGCCCAGGGATCCCGGCTGGCCACCACTGCCGCTGCCGGCAAGCCTTGGCGGATCTCCGCCGAAAGATTAGGCCCCGAAAGCACCACCAGGGGCTGCTCCGGGAAGGTGGCCCCCCAAATTTGGGTAGGGGTCAGAAGCTGCAGTGGATCCAACCCTTTGGTGGCCGAGACCAAAATTGCCTGCGGTGGGATCCCCACCTGGCGCACTGCTTCCACCACAGGGCGTACCCCCGCCATAGAGACGGCTGAGATGAGGATTTGGGATCCCTGGAGCACTTCTGCCAAATCCAGGCCCTTGCGGCGATCCCAAACCCGCACCCGGTGCCCTTGCCCCTGAGCCAGCATCGCCAGGGTACTTCCCCAAGCCCCGGCTCCCAAAATGGCAACGCTTTGCGGGGATGTTGGGCTTTGGCCTTCTGCGCTAGTGTTCATCTAATCTGTTCACCCGCAGACTTTCTCTTAAGCTTTCTTCGTAGGATGCCTCTCAAAAAGCCTGCGCCGGCAAAGGGAAGACCGGCGACAAAGGTTAGTATGGGTGGATACCAAATCATGGGTTAGCTCGAGAGCAGACGACATGGCAGAAGCAGGGATCCCCCGCCTTCCTCCTGAGGTAGCTGCCAAAATGGGAACCTGGCAGCACGGGTATGCCCTTACCAATGGCATTCAACTGCACTACGTCACCCAAGGGGAAGGGGAGCTGGCGATCTTGTTGCACGGTTTCCCGGAGTTTTGGTACTCCTGGCGGCATCAGATTCCGGTGTTGGCGCAGCGGTTTCGCGTGGTGGCACCCGACATGCGCGGCTACAACGATTCCGACAAACCGGATCACGGCTATGACCTGGATACCCTTACCGAGGATATTCGCGGCTTGCTGAGCCACTTTGGGGCTCAGAGGGCGGTGGTCGTAGCCCACGATTGGGGGGGAGCCATTGCCTGGCACTGGGCGCAATTTTTTCCTGAGGAGATTCGCAAGCTGGCCGTCCTCAATTCTCCCCATCCGGCCTGCTTTCGCCGGGAATTCTTGAGCAACTTGGATCAACTGCGCCGCAGTTGGTACCTGTTCTTTTTTCAGTTGCCTTGGCTGCCAGAGTGGGTGCTGCAGTGGGATTTGGGAGATTGGGTGCGCCGCATTTTCCAGGAAACCTCGGTGCGCAAAAGCGCCTTCACCCGCCACGACCTCAAGCTCTACCAAGAGGCCCTCTCCAAACCCAAGGTTCTCACCTCTGCCCTCAACTACTACCGCCAGCTGTTTAACCTGCCCACCTTGCAGAACCTGTTTTTGCAGCCCATGCGGCAGATCCTCGCCCCCACCCTGCTGATTTGGGGAGAAGAAGACTTTGCCCTCAGCCGCGAGCTAACTGAGGGGATGGATCCCTTTTTCCCCAACGGCCTGCGCAAGGAGTACATCCCCGAATGCGGCCATTGGGCGCAGCAGGAAGCGCCGCAAACGGTCAATCGGCTGCTGATGGAGTTTCTCTAGTGGGCCGGGCTTGGGATCCGCTCTTTACCATCTTCAAGGGTTGACCCTAGAATAATCCACTGAATTCTACGGGAGAACCGGCATGGCCCTGGAGTATCCATCCCATCTGCGCTACGTGGACACCCACGAGTACATCCATGTCGAGGATGATATTGCGGTGATTGGGATCACAGCTTATGCCGTCGATCAACTGGGGGATATCGTTTTCGTGGGCTTGCCCGAAGAAGGGACAGAGATTGAAAAAGGGGAAAGCTTTGGCTCGGTGGAATCGGTCAAAGCCGTCGAAGATCTCTATGCCCCTCTTTCTGGAGAGGTGGTGGCCGTGAATACAGCGGTGGTGGAGAGCCCCGAAAGCCTTGCCGACGATCCCTATGGCGATGGCTGGCTGATCAAGGTGCGCATTGCCAACCCCGAAGATCTCGAGGACACCATGAGCGCCGAAGCCTACGCCAGTTTGGTGGAGGGATCCTAAACTCCAGCAGTTGGCCCTGAACTACAGCAAAGTCTCTCGGTTACCCCCCTCAGCTTTGGCTTGGTAGAGGGCCTTGTCGGCAGCAGCCAGCAGACTTTGTGGGTCAGTTCCCTCTCCCAGCTCCAGCAGAGAGGCGATGCCCACACTGCAGCTTAGGGAGATGGTCTCCGCTTCCACCTGCACCGACAGGGACTGGACGGCCTGCCGCAAGCGTTCTGCCAGCCCTAGGATCTGCGAGTTCGGGATCCCGCGCACCAGCAGGGCAAACTCATCGCCCCCCAAGCGGGCCACCAGATCGTCTTGGCGAACGTGAGCTTGCAATCGCCGCGCCACCTGGATTAAGGTTTGATCCCCAGCCCAGTGCCCCCAGCGGTCGTTGATTTGCTTAAACCCATCCAAATCCAGATAGAGCACGTGGAGGGGAATGCGATGGCGAAGGGCAAAGGGGATCTCCAGCTCCAGTTGCTCCAGGAAAAAACGTCGGTTATGCAAGCCGGTCAGCGGGTCGTGGAGGGCGGCAGTGGCCATTTGCAAAAAGAAGGCTTCTTCTGCCGCGTTGTAGTAGGCAAACTTGAGGGTGCTGGCCCCCACTTGAATGTAATCTCCATCCTTCAGGAGAACGCGGCTGACGCGCTCGCCGTTGACATAAGTGCCGTTGAGGCTCTCCAGGTCGGTGAGGACATAACCTTCATCTTCTCTCTCCAGCCGACAGTGCTGCCGGGAGACGGCGTGATCCAAGAGCTGAATGTCCGCGCGGTGGCTGCGCCCCAAAACTCCACCCCTCGCCAAGGGAAACGTCATGCCCACATTGGCGCCGCTGAGCACCGTCAGAAAGGCCCCAACCGGCCCGGCCTGGGATCCGCGCTCGTAGACTTCTGAGGGAATCTGAGTGGTTGGCTCCTCTGGCATCAGAGAGAGAGGATCGATAGGCATGGAGAGGCCCAACGAATTGTGCGGGTTAGCAGTAAGCACTCGTTATATCCGTATTATGTCGGTTTTCCCCAGGCCGTGTTTGGGTGAGCGAGGGATGTCTCGCCGGTTCTGATCTGTAAACTTGCGGAACTCTGGAGTTTATCGTATACCATCGCACGCGGTGAGGCCCTCAGTTGAGAGCTACGCGAGGATTCCATCCCGCCTGCGCGGTTGTATCGGCCAGCTGTGGGAAGAAGCTCAATGGCAAACCCCAATTTCCCCAGGATCCCAAGTATTTTTCGGGATAACTCAAAAAACGGGTTCGGTTTGCCCCTCGTTCCCTGATTTCGAGAAGAGGCTCTCTCCTCTATGTCCTACAGATCCTCTGACTTCTGAAGAGTTGCCGAGGCGGCCTAGAATGGGTCTGGGATCCCTGAGAGGAGAAATGGGGCATGATTAGACCCAATTCTGCCCATCTATTGACCCCGGATTTTCGCCTCAGCCTGTCGGTGTTGGCTTTGGCGGTGCCGCTGTTCTGGCTTTCGTTTTGGGCGGGGCTAGGGGTGGGCCTGTTTGGCCTGTTTTTGGTGGTGCAGACCTCTCTGATCGGGCTGGCCTTTACCAGAACGGCGCTGCAGGTCTACAGCGGCTCCAGGCGCATCCGCGAGTTCCCCTACAGCGAGTGGCAGGATTGGCAAATTTTCTGGCCGCCGCTGCCGGTGTTGTTCTTTTTTCGAGAAACCCGGAGCATTCATTTTTTGCCGATGCTGTTTAACCCTGCCGAGCTAAAGATGTGTTTGGAAGAGCGGGTGGGCCATCTCCGCGCCCAACATCGGTCTCAAGGATCCCCGCCCACTGCTGGCCTGGGTAGCTCTCGCCAATGAGTGGCTCCGCCTTGTGGGTTTGGCAGCAGGCAGGGAGATGGCGCTGGCTGGAGTGTCAGCTTTTGGCGGAGTGGCCTCATGCTTTTGGCTCTCGCCAAGGTCATCCCCATCCCCCATCTCAGTTGGCCGCTCGGCTGCAACTGCCCCCTGAACAGGCCGCGTGGGGCCATCAGGTGCATGGCTGCAACTGGGTTTGGGCAGATGGGATCACGGAAACCCTTGGACAGAAGGGAGAGCAGGACTGCTCTGTTGGTCAAGGGATCCCTACCCGCTCTCAGGCAGATGCGGTCATTGCCCGCCGCCAAGGAGATTCTGCCTGGGTCTGCACCGCTGACTGTGTGCCGATTTTGGTGGCCAGTCGAGAATGGGTGGCGGCCATTCACGCCGGGTGGAGAGGCACTGCTGCGGGGATCTTGTCCAAGGTGCTGCAGGAGTTTTTACAGGCGGGGATCCCTGCTGCTGGGATCCGCGTGGCCATCGGGCCTTCCATTTCGGGGTCAGTCTATCAGGTGTCAGAGGAGGTGGCGGAGCAGGTGCTGCAAAGCCTACCCCCAGGGCTGGATGCCCGCGCCGCTCTCTTGCCCGATCCTCTGCCTGGCAAGGTTCGCCTGGATCTGCGCTGGGTCAACGGTGCCCAAGCCCAAGCCCAAGGGATCCCCCCTGAACACATTGCCGTCAGCCCCCATTGCACCCTCAGCCAGCCCCAAGATTTCTTTTCCTATCGCCGCGATGGATCCCTGAAGGATGAGCAGGGCCGTCATTGCGTGCAGTGGTCGGGAATTGGACTGCGGTCGTAGGAAGACTTAGCCCGGCTCTGCCCAGAGGAACCGGAAGTAGTGGCTATAATTGCGCTCAAGATAGGGCTCTTAAAATAAACTAATCCTAGCTGGCGAGGATCCCATGTTTCGCAGCGTTACCTTTTGTGGATTGTCTTGGATGGCTTTGTCCCTGGCGCTTGCTTTGCCTGAAGGGGTTAATGCTCAAACCTCTCTAACCGGCATCAACCGTGACAGCGTACTGCAACTGAACCTTGGGTCGGGACGTAGCCTCCCTCGGGTACCTGTGGGCGGTTCAGGTTCTGAGGAGGGCCGGGATCCTGCTGCTCCTTCGGCGCAAATGTGGGCAGAGTGGCATATTCGCGCCAATGTCTGTACTGGAAACCTATCCACAGAAGAACTGGCGGAGCTGTTTCCATTGGTGAATCAAGCTCTAGTGGATGCCGTTTGCCGGGGAGGAAGTTAAAGGTTGCCCAGGCTGGCGGTAAGGTGAAGAAGGAGCCTCTAGGTCGCTGCTGCATGGATTTTGAGAAACTTTTGGAGGAATGGGCTGCAGCTTTCACTCAAGTGGCCGAAGAAAGTTTGGCCTCTTTGGAGACTGCCCTGATGGAGCTGGCAGAGCACTTGGCTGTGCCTTTACAGGAAACCCTTAGGCAGTGGGAAGCCCTCTGGAATCTGGAGGAGGAAGTGGAGCTGGAGCCTGAGCCAGAACCCTTTGAGGAAACCCCCAACCCTTCTGGCGAATCTTTCACCACCAGTCGTTTCTTCGTCAGCCCGATAGGATTTGGGGGTGTGGTTGTTTACACTTACGTGGCTTCGCCGCCAGAATACATCGGGGATCCCACCTGCCGCTACAATGCCCATTCTCCAGAGTTGCGCTGTGCCGTCAACCCCTGCGGCCCCTGTGAGGGCTGTCCCCACTATGAGCCCCGGAATGAGCCCCGATGAAGGGTGACCGCCTGATTGTTGCGCTGGATACTTCTTCTCAAGAGCAGGCTTTGAAGTGGGTGGACTCTTTGCCGCAGGTGCTGTGGTGGAAGGTGGGTCTGGAGTTGTTCACTGCTGCGGGTTTTTCCGTTCTGCAGGCTCTCAAGGAAAGGGGCAAGCGCATTTTTCTGGATTTGAAGCTGCACGACATTCCCCACACGGTGGGGAGGGCTACGGAGGTGGCCGTCAGCTATGGAGTGGATCTGCTCACCGTCCATGCTGCCGGCGGCAGTGCCATGTTGCGGGCAGCCGTGGCAGCTGCCCAGGGCAGTTCTTGTCGGCTATTGGCGGTTACCCTCTTAACCAGCCTCAGCCCCCCGCAGGTGCGACAGGAACTGGGCATCGAGATGGATCCCGCCGACTATGTGTTGCATTTGGCCCGGCTGGCTCAAGCTCAAGGCTTTACCGGACTGGTTTGCTCTCCTCAGGAGGTCTCGCGGTTGCGCCAAGCTTTGGGGCCGGAGGTTTTGCTGGTTACTCCTGGGATCCGTCTGGGCCAAGCCAAGGCGGGGGATGGAGAGGAGGATCAACAGCGCATCTGCACGCCCGACGAAGCTCTGCGGGCAGGAGCCGATTATCTGGTGGTGGGCCGCCCCATCACCGCTTCTCCCGATCCCGTGGCCGCCTTGCGGCGCTTCCAAGCCTCATGGGATGCTGCCGGGTGAGGGTGTGGGGAGATGCCCGATGTTATTGGGGTAGTTCTGTAATGCAACGACGCCGTAGGCTTGTGCAGTGGATCCCTGAAAAAAGGCCGACTGGATCCGGCAGGAGGCGTTGGCTGGGAGCCGGTTTGTCGGTGGTTTTGGGCCTGGTCAGCACTCCCGGTCGCGTTAGGGGTGCAGAGCATTTCGTTCCGCCAAGAGGGGAAGCTTGTCTGGCTGCTCCTCAGGTTTGGGCTGAGGCTCTAACGGAGCAGTTGCCTTTGTTTCTCAATCTGGCCTTGAGCCGCTCCCGCTCTGAGTTTCAGGTTGTGCTGGTGGGGAAGCCGGAGGTTGAAATGCTCTCTCCAGGGTCTCCGGCCCGCTTACGCCAACAGGAGCTGGCTCCGGTTTTGCCGGACACCGCAACTGCTTCGCCAGAAGCTTTTCGGCTGTATTTCACCACGCTGGAGCGCCGCTTGGTCTTGCCCCAACACCCCCAAAAGGAGGGCAACTCCTTGGCCGGTCGGCGCAGCGAAACCCTGCAACTGGCCTACGAGGCTTATGTTCTGCGGGCTGCTCCTGGGGATCCCTGGCGGTTGGTGCGTCTGCAGGTAACCGGATCGGGGATCCCCATTCGCGATGTAACGAATGGACTCACTGCCCAGGCCATCCGCCGCTGGCAACAGTCGGGTTGCCCCTTGACGGGCGATCTAGAGTTGACTAGACCTTCTCTCTAGCGGCGCGGAGCGCTTTGCGTCAGCATGAGTGCGGGAGTATGTCACGCGGGGAGATTCTCTTTTGGAAGTAACGAAGGGGCACTTTTTCTCCCCAACCGGCCAAGAGTAGAGGGCGTTGGATGTTCTGCTGCCGGTCGAGGGCCCACCCCGTGTAGGGATAGTGTTCTGCACTGCTCATGCGAACAGGCTAGGGTTTACCCATGAAGTTTCCCCCCGCCACACCCCGCCCGGGCAAGCGGCTGCCCCGCGGCTCATTTCCCCGCCTGAGCTCCTCCAACAGGGACAACCATCGCCGTCGGCGTTTGGTTGGTTTTGGTTTCATGGGCCACTGGCTGCTATGGGGAGGGATGGGCCTTCTTTTGGGGCAGCGACTCCGCTCTTGGGGGCAACCGGCTCCTCTGCAGTGGTGGCGCGTTTTGCCGGTGAGCAGTTCTGAGGGATCCCTGACTTTTGTCCAACCGGAACTGCCTCTCTACCACTCGTTCGCGTCAGTGGTGCGGAGCGCTTTTGCCGACAGGCTACTGCCCTGGCTGGCTCAGGGAACCGGGATCTCGGCTGAAGGGATCCTGCACATCTTCTCAGCTATGGCCTGCTTGGCCATTCTGCTGTTGTGCTGGAGCTGGGGCAACTTCTGGAGTGCCGGTCTATGGGGACTCAGCCCCTGGGTGTTGACCCAAGGGTTGGAGCCGGGCAGCGAGATTTTGGGCAGCCTGGTTTTGCTTTGCAGTTGTGGTGTTGGGCCGGGATCCACCTTGCGCTGGTGGGGTCTGGCCTTAGCTTGTGCCCTGTCTTATAAGGTTTGGCCCTTGGCTCTGCTCTGGGCGGGGCTGTGGACGAGCCAGCAGTGGCCACGGCAACCGTTGCGTTCGCGTCAGCAGTGCGGGGCATCAGGACTGCTTTTGCTGCTGCTGGTGATGGGTTTTTCCTGGTTGGGACGGATTGATTGGCCAGCTACCTCTGCTGAGGTGATTCCCCATCCTCTCAGTTCCCAAGGTGGCTTGGCCGTTTTGGCTACTTTGATGCTGCCCTTGGGGTTGAGCTTGGTGCGGTTGGGCTGGCCCTGGGCAGAACGGCAGCAAGCCCTGCTCAGCTTGGCCGGTTTGGGCCATGTCCTCTGGATGGGGGCGCTGGCGACATGGTTTTGGGATCCCCAAGTGAACACCCTGCAGCAAAGTGCTCGCTGGGGTTTGGTGGTGCTCCCCTTCCTATGCCTGAGCGCCGGCGGCGTCTTGGCTGAGATCCCCTACCGGAGCTGGCGGCGGGTTTTGGGATCCCTACTCCTGGGCAGTTCTTTCTTGTTATCGTGGCAGGCATTGGCCTAAGGTATTCTTTCTCTTGCTTGCCATGACCCAGACCTCGTCCGCATCGGCACCGCGTAGCACTTCGCGGCCCTTGTTGCAAACCCTTTTTGCCCAACGGGCTCAGGCTGTGATCCCTTCTCCTTTCGGGGCGGAGATCCCAGGTGCAGCGCCGGTGGTTACCAGTTTTACCTTTGGGCTGGCGGATCCGCGCCTGTTTCCCAAGGCCGACTTGGCGCGGGCCACGGCGGAGGTGTTGGCGGAAGATGGGGACAATGCCCTCAATTACGGCGGCACGTTTGCCGGGCTGATCGACGTGGTGCTGCAGTTGATGCGGGATAGAGGGGTAGAGGCCCAGCCGGAAAACCTACTGATCGGCTATGGCTCTGGGCAGATCCTCGGCCTACTGCCTCAGGTCTTTGTGGAGCCGGGGGATGTGGTCATTGTGGAAGGGCCCACCTTCATGGGGGCTGTCAGCCGTTTTGCGGCGGCAGGAGCGCGTCTGATCTCGATCCCGGTGGATGGGGAAGGCATGGTGGTGGATCGCTTGGAAGAGGTGCTGCGCGATCTGGCTCGCCAAGGGATCCGCCCCCGATTTGTCTATACCATTCCCACCTTCCAAAACCCCAAAGGCTGCACCCTCTCTGGGCCACGGCGGCAGAAATTGGTGCAGTTGGCAGCTGAGTACGGTGTGGTGGTGGTGGAGGACGAGGCCTACTACGACCTGCGCTTTGCCGGGGATCCCTTGCCCAGTTTGGCTGCGCTGGATCGGGAAGGCTGGGTTCTTCATGTGGGCACCTTCTCCAAGATTGTGGTGCCGGGGGTTCGGGTGGGTTGGGCCTGTGGTCACCCTGAGATCATCCGCCGCTTGGAGATGTTTCGCAGCGAGGGATCCCTGGGGCCCTTTTTGGGCCGGGTGGTGGCTCGCTATTGCGGGGAGGGCCGTCTGCAAAGCCACATTCAACTCCTCACCCGTCGCTACCGAGAAAAGTGCCAGGTGATGCTGGAGGCCATCGCTCAATATTTTCCGCCCGAAGTCAAGGTGGAGGCCCCTGGGGGTGGATTTTTCGTCTGGTGTGAGCTGCCCCCTTTCCTAAGCGCCAGCACCTTGTTGCAGGCTACCCGTGCCCTGGGGGTCACCTTCCTACCGGGCACCCACTGCTTTGCCGATGGCCAAGGGGATCACGCCCTGCGCCTCGCCTTCAGCTACCAACCGGAAGAGCGCATCCTCAGCGGCATCCAGATCCTCGGAGAGCAACTGTACAAACTCATGGGCCAACGATCAATATAGGAAAAAGAATCTGCTAGGGCAGCCACAAAGCGGCTCTTAACCTTCGGGGATTAGTAGGTTGGTCGCTCCAAATTGCGTTGAAACCGTTTGCCTTGATCCCCAGCTCCTTTTGTCCTTCGGGAGAGAAGTTGGGGGTGAGGGGAAAGTAAGAGGAATCGAGACAAGCTATTTCGCTGCTCTTCGGAGCAGCCATATTTGAATGGATGCAGCAGCGCTGCAAGCTCTTTGCTGTGCCGGCAGAGGAACTCTTAAAAACCTGCCACTTGCCGTCTGGGACGTCGCCCCAGCACGTTGAGGATGAAAACTCCCGCCACACCCAAACAGAGGAGCAGCGCCACCGGATTATGCACTATCGATGAGACTAAAATAGTCGTCCCTGTTAAAACCAAGGCTATGAAAAAGGTGACCACTCTCGTCATAGATCGCCCCAGGCCGCTTAGAAAAGGAAAGATGCTGAGCATCGTATGAAGGGGGACGAAGAAAGAGTCGGCCCCGATCCACATCATCAAGAATCCCACAAAGCGCAGGATCCAAGTCAGGGCATTGTGTTCGGCAGCAAGACGCTCAATGGCTGCAAATCGATCGCTGGCAAATAGCCGATAAAATCGAATGCTGCGCGGCCCCAGGTAGCTCTCTAGGCTGTTAGGGGTGGCCAAACGACCAAAGACAGTTACTTGAGTTCCGCTGTACAAGGCAGTGTACGAAGTTCGCATATCGCCAATTTGTGGATTGGCCAGGGTTCCCCGCCCCTTGAAAACATAAGAGCCTTCCACCCTAGCTGGGATCCCCGGGATCAACGTTTGGGGCTCCAGAGGAACAGCGTAGGGAGTTTCGATCTGCAAATCTTGCATTCCAATTCGGTAATTCCCAATTTGAGCCTGGCTGACTCGAAAGAGTTGGCTGGAAAAAGCCATCGGTGGGTTGACGTGCTCACTGCTGCGATAAAACCGGCTTGAATCTTCGGGGTTTTCCGTCCAGACTTTGGTGTAAGTATAGATTGTCTCTCTGACTTCCGATCCGCCAAACTCCTCTTGAGTGCGAGTTTCTTTTTCCTCTTCCCAAGCATACATTTCCGCCTTGCGCCTGACGGCAATATACGGCCCTGGCCGCAGGAAGAGATTATCGCCCAAAAGCTCATTGCTGGTAATTGGGCCTGTGAGCGATACTAAGCTTCCAAGAGGCGCAGAGGGCGAGCCCAATGGACTGATTTCAATGGCCCCAGTTGCCACTTGGGCAAGGTTGACCCGCCCCTCATTCCAAAACAAAAGCCAGAACGATCCCAAAAATAAAATCAATCCAACAAACACTGATACAAAAGAACTGGCCAGCCGCGAGCCAAACCCAACCCGCTCTACCTGTCTATAACGCTCAGCCATAGCCCTGTCCCCAGCGATGACTTCAGTCTAGCACAGCCCCTTCTATTTATCCATGAAATCTAGCCGTTTTATAGAATTATAGAATTCAGAGCAAGTTTTTAACTTTTCCAAACTTATGTCTATTCCAGAAGTAGATTGCACCTCGTACAGGTTATGAGAACCCTATTTTTCAGCTAAGAATTGATTAAGCAATGTCCCCCCTTACAGCCTTGACCAGGCGCCGGAAAAACTGCCCCACGCCCTTCACCAGATGGGGTGCCGATTCTGGGCGAGGCGGGATCCCTGCCATTAGGGTGTAGTAGTCATCCAAAAGGTCGTGCTCTTCCGGAGAAACGGCGTTGTCGGCCATCATCAGGTTGCCGATTGCCCCCAGAAGTTGTAGGCGCTCGGTTTCGGTGGCCTGGGCGAGATAATCGGCCATCCAGCGCTCCGTTTGCGCCATCGGAATGGGCTCTTGGATCAGCTCTCGCAGCTCGGCATCGTGCTCCAAACCATAGCGGCGCAGCAGGGATCCCAAGTAGGCCAATTCCTGGGGTTCCAAATGCCCATCGGCCCAAGCAGAGCCGGCCACAATTTTAAGCATGAGCTGATGTTGAGTTGTGGGGTTCATGGTGGGATCCCTTGCTGAGAACTGTTGTCGCTACGCGACACTTCTGCGAACGTGTCAGGGGGCCAGAGACCTTAGAGGCTGCAGAGTTGAGGGGATGAACAGCTTAACTATAGCCAGACCTTGGGTGAGCCATCTGCGTTCGCGCCAGCGGTGCGCAGCCCTTTTTTCGGCTAGGATCGTTATCTGTATTCACGGACACTGAGCTACCGCGATAGCGGGACGGAGTCCTTTTTCTCGCCCATTCTTGCAATGCTAAGCGCCTCTCCTTGCCAATTGGATCTTGCCATTCCGGCCCCAGGTCGGCTGTACCGCGGCAGCGGCATTCTGGAAGCTGTGCCCCTTGCGGTACTGGGATCCCGCGTGCTGGTGATCGGGGGGGAACGCTCCTTGGCTGTGGCTGAGTCCCCTCTGCAGCGCAATTTCGCGCGGGATCCCGCCCTCCAAGTTCACTGGACTACCTACGGGGTAGACTGCAGCGAGTCCGAGCTGGCGCGTTTGCAGGCGCTGGCCACGGCGGAATCGGTAACCGGCATCTTGGGGGTAGGCGGGGGCAAGGCTCTGGATACGGCCAAGCTGGTGGCCCACCGGCTGCGGATCCCCGTGGTTACCGTGCCCACCTCTGCTGCCACCTGTGCCGCCTGGAGCGCCCTATCCAATATCTACTCCGACAGCGGCGCTTTTCAGCAGGATGTGAGCCTGGATCGCGCCCCTGCTGCCCTGATCCTGGACTATGAGCTGATTCTGCAAGCTCCAGCGCGCACCCTAGTGGCTGGGATCGGAGATGCCTTGGCTAAGTGGTACGAGTCTTCCGTCAGCAGCGGCAGTTCAGAAGATGCCCTGGTGATTGGCGCTGTGCAGCAGGCCCGCGTCCTGCGGGATTTGCTCCTCCAGCAATCGGCGGCGGCCTTGAGGGAGCCGGGCGGAACCGCTTGGAAGCAGGTGGTGGATGCCTGCATCTGCCTGGCGGGGATCGTCGGCGGCATGGGTGGGGCCAAATGTCGGACGGTGGCTGCCCACGCTGTCCACAACGGGCTAACCCATTTGCTGGGGCATCGGGCCACTCTGCACGGAGAAAAAGTAGCCTTCGGTATCCTGGTGCAATTGCGCCTGGAGGAGATCTTGCAGGGAAGCCAGTTGGCGCTGGCAGCACGTACCCAGTTGCTGGAGTTCTACCGCCAGGTGGGGCTGCCCCTCAACTTGCGGGATCTCAAGCTAGGTCACTTGGGATCCGCCGACCTGCTGCATGCTGCCCAAGTGGCCTGCCAGCCAGGATCCGACATCCACCACCTGCCCTTCCCCGTCAGTCCAGAAGCCCTGTTGGTGGCCCTTACCACCACAGACCTGACCAGCTCCAGCCCTGTTCTCCCTCGGCTGTAAGTCCTGGCAGAGGATATCTGTCTGCTATCCAACTCCGCCGGTACGGGCCTGGGTCGGCATTGTGGGCAGGCGGGCTTCGCCGTAGGCTCCAGAGGTGGCGCCCACCAAGATCAAGGCTCCGCCCATCCAAGTCCACCCATCCGGGATCTCGGCAAACACCCAAAACCCGATTAGGCTGGCCCAGAGCAGACGGGAGAAATCCAGAGGCAGCAGCATCGTCACCTCAGCCAGCTTGTAGGCCTGGGCGAGGGCCACCTGGCCAATGCTGCCCAGCAGCCCCATGGCCACCATCCACAGCCACTGCTCAGGAGAAGGCCAGGTCCAAACCCAGACGGCAGCCAGAAAGGAAAGGGGGGTCTGCAGCAGGCCCATGTAGGCCGTAATCGTGAGGCTGGACTCGGTGCGGGAGAGGATCTTGAGCACGATGGTCACCCAGGCAAAGAGTGCTGCCGCCCCCAAGGCCAGCCCTGTTCCCAGAGAAAACTCTCGGAAGCCTGGCCTCAACATCACCAAAGCCCCGGCAAACCCCAGGCCCAATCCCAGCCAGCGGGACGAGCGCATCTGCTCGCCCAACACCCATACCGCCATCGTGCCGGCAAACAAAAGTTGAACAAAGCTCAGCGCCGTAGCTTCTGCCAGAGGCAACAGGCTGGCTGCCCAAAAGGAGAGCAACATCCCCACCGTGCTGATCGCCGAGCGCAGGAGGTAAAACTCCATCTTGGCGGTGTGCAGAGACTGGATCCCAGCCCGCAACACCAGCGGCGACAGGGCGAGAAACCCGAATAGGTTGCGCAAAAACACAATCTGAAAGGGGTGAAGGGCGGGAGTGTTGAGCCGGATGATCGCGCCTAAACAGGCAAAGCAAGCAGTGGCCAGCAGCTTCAGGGCAACTCCTTGCCAGAGCCTTATTTTTCCCCACTCTGCAAAGCGGCTCAGCTGGTGGCGATACCACATCTCCAAAGTCACAGCTCACACCCAAATGGTTTAGGCACTAAGTTTTCAGCCTTGAACTCTCAGCTTAAACGGACTTCCAGGGATTCGAACTGCGCCCCTGGGCACTCCTTGCTGCCCACCGGCCCCCCTGATTCCCAGGGGGAAAAAGATGGGGATCCCAAGACATGGCCATTTCAAGTAGCCATGAAACAACTCACCCCGTCGCTCCATAGCTCCCCTCTCTCTTTGGGAGAGGGGCTGGGGGTGAGGGCGTGGAACCTCTAGGTTTGCTTGAGAATCTCTTTCAAGTAGCCGATGACCGTTTCCGGCTTGAGATGGGCCATACAGGGATGACCCTCCACCAGGCAGGTTTCGTTTTTGAACTTGTTCTCTGCGCAGACCCGGCACTTGTAGGCGGTTTGGGTGAGGTAAACGTGGGGCAGACGAGGAGCCCACAGTCGCACCGGGCTGGCCCCATCCCCATCGGCATCGTTGCCAAACAGGGCAATGGTGGGACAGCCCACTGCCGCCGCGATGTGCATCGGCCCCGCATCCACGGAGATACACACCCGCGCCCGCTTCAGGGCCCCCGCCAGCTCCATGAGGCTGGTTTTGCCCCGCAGGTCAACCATTCCCGTTTGCGCCAGCAGTTCGTCTTCGCTGCTGCCGCCGTGGTAGAGGGATCGCTGCAGCTCCGGCGCGCTGCCGATTAGCCCCACCTGCAGGCCCTGGCCTTGGCACCACTGGATCACCTGCCGCCAGTACTCCAGAGGCCACATCTTGGCGCGGCGGGTAGTGGTGATGTGCACCAAAACCTCTGGCACCGGAAAATCGGGATCCCGGCTGGGTAGCTCCAGACGAAAAAAATCCGTCTCCACATAGGCCAGGCGGCAGAAGATCTCGGCAATGTAGTTGCTGGTGAGGATATCTTTGTAGCGCTGCAAAAACTCCAGGCTGTTCCAGTCGTCGTCTTGGAGCATGCGCTGCACCGGGTCGGAGCCGGGATCCAACTTGCGGCGAAAATCCAAGGTCAAACCGGCTCCGGCAATGTATTGAGGACGCAGCGCCGTCACCGCCACCAAGTTGAGCTCGCTAAACTCGTCGCAATTGATGGCCAAGTCGTAGGGGCCGGCCTGGGTCACCCGTTCTCGCACAGCAGCGGTTAGGGCCTCGAGGTAATCGGGGCGACGGCTGTAAAGAGGAAAGCTAAAGTCAATGTAGGGACAGTGAAGTTCAAAGTCGCGGGTAATCTCGCTGCCAAAAAAATCCAGCACACAGCCGGGGTATTTTTCCTTGAGGCCCCGCAACAGCGGGATGGTAACCACAAAATTGCCCACCTTGCTGGAGGAAAACACCGCCAGGTGGGGATGTTCCCGCAGAGGTTGGTTGGCAAACCGTTGCATAAGGCTGGGATCCCCAGGAAGATATCAACCCCGCTGGAGGTGGTGCGGGTGGTGCAGACAGAGCACTTTTGCTAGGCTAGCATTCCTCCGTCCTGTGCTTTGATGGCCATGCTGGGATTCCTGGGCCTCAGGGGAGACTGGCTTGGCTGCCATCCCAGATGACCACCACAGCAAAGCGATCCAGAAAGCCATCTGTCGCATTCATCTGGCGCAGACTAAAAGCATCTTCGGCGGAAATCACCAGGTCGTAGCCCAGGGTGCGGATGGCACGAATGCGGTGAGGCCGTTCCCCGATGCGGTTCACCAGTGAGCGGGCCTGCTCTTCCGAGGTGGCATAGGCAGCTGTGCCCTCGCTGCCCACAAAGGCCGCGTTGAGGTCTTGGCCAAGAGTAACGGGGGTATAGACTTGATTGCCATCGGGATCAAACAAGCGCATTGACTGGCTAGGCAAGAAATCCAAGCCTCGTGCATCCACAATCAACCCTGTCACTTGCGGTTCCCGCCGCTGGGATCCCGCCTCCAGACCCGTTCCGCCCCCTGGCCCTTGGCCTGTGCCCACCCCTGAGCCAGGGCTGGCTCCGCGCACCCCACTCTGGCCGCTGCCCGGCCCGATCACTTCCCCCTGCCGGGATCCAGAGCCACTGCCGCCAGGGCTGGTGCCGAACTGCCGCAACAGATCCAGATCGAAAACCGGGCCTTCTGCCACTTCTCCATGGCCGGGTTGGGCCGGCTGGACTTTTGGATCGGCTTGATCTGTTTGTGGGAGCGGAACAGAATCCTGGGTTACTGGACGCCAGGGCGTTGCTTCAGAAGCGGGCAGGGTAGGGGATCCCCCTTGCAAGCGGTAAAGGGGAGGAAACAGCGTTTGGGCATCCACAGCTTCCACCGGCAAGACCGGCCCCGCCAGCAGGATCCCCAGTGCTGCCCAGCTCCCTTGGATCCGTATGCCTTGAATCCTATACTTCCACCACCTCATGCCCACACCTCTTGGCCTCAAAACCTGCGGCCCGCTCGGCAACCGCTCATCCTCCCCCATGCTACCCAGGCAGGGCCGGTTCGGCAGGGGATCCCGCGCAGTCTTCCCCTTGGCTTGAGAGCAGCTGGGGCTCCTGGCCTCTCCCTAAAGGTGGGTCGGAGAACAAGAGATTGATCCCCAGCGATCCCCAGGGTCTTGACCGACAGGCAAAAATACGCAAACATGGGTTCATCATTCTTGATGATCCCCGTTGATCCCCACCTGTGGTCATCAGCGGCTGGAGAGCCCGAGGCAAGCCGATACATCAGCAGGTTCAAGGTTGTCCTCAGAACCACAAGCTGGGATCGGCCCATAGGACAAAAGCTGGAGCATTGCACGAAGCCCGATTTGTCGAAGACAGGAGACCCCGACCATGCCACAAGAGCGGATCCCGTTGGAAGAAATGACCATCCGGCAGTTGCGGGAAGAAGCTGCCCGCTATCAGATCCCCAAGTACAGCCGCATGACCAAAGACCAGCTGATTGAGGCCATTCGAGAGGCCCAAGTCAAAGCTGGCCGCCCTGTCGATGCCATGCCGGAGCCCAAGGGGCAAGAATCGGTCACCCAAACGAAGTTTAGGGGTCAAGAGGTTGCCGGCAAGACGGATCTGGCCGATGTGGACAAAGGGCTGGGGGATCTGCCGGAGGGCTATGGGGAAAGCCGCATCGTTTTGCTGCCGCGGGATCCCCAGTGGGCCTACGCCTATTGGGATGTGCCCAACGAGGCCAAGGAGAGCAAGCGCCGCGAGGGCGGCCAACAGTTGGCGCTGCGCCTCTACGATGTGACGGATATCGATTTCAGCTACCAGCCGGCCCACAGCATGCAGGAGTACCCCTGTGATGAGTTGGCGCGGGAGTGGTATTTGCCGATCCCGGTGAGCGATCGTTCCTACATTGTGGAAATTGGCTACCGGACGGCAGATGGCCGCTGGCTGATGTTGGCCCGCTCGGCGGCGGTGATGGTGCCGCCGGTCTTTCCCTCCGACTGGTTTGAAGAGCACTTCCTGACAGTGCCCTTCGACATGGCTCTGCAGGGCCGCACCCTTTACCAGCTCAGCGAGCCTTACAAGCGCAGCGCCACCGGCATGGGTGTGGTGGCCTACAAGGGCGATGAGCCGCAGCAAGGGGCCATGGTCGATCCCTTCCTAGAAATGGTGGGCGGCTTTGAGGCGATGCGGGTGGCGGGATCCCTGTTTGGCAGCCACCAGATGGGCAGCCGCCAATTGGTGCCCGAGCAGGCCATCAGCTCGTTTATCATCCCCTCGGGTGTGGGCATGATGGGGATGGCCATGGCCGAAGTGCCTGCTGCTCCTTGGATGGCTTCGGGATCCGGCTTGGGCCTGTTCTCGGGGGCTTCCGAAGTGCTGCCGCAGCGCTCTCGCAAGTTCTGGCTGGTGGCCGATGCCGAGCTGATTGTCTATGGGGCCACAGAGCCGGATGCCACCGTTACCATTGGCGGGCGCAAGATCCAGCTCAAGCCCGATGGCACCTTCCGCTTCCACATGGCTTTCCCAGACGGCAACATCGACTTCCCCATCTTTGCGGTGGCTGCCGATGGCGAGCAAAACCGGGAGATCCACATGACCTTCGACCGCCGCACCCTCTCCCGCCGCACCAACACCAAGGAGGAGGCCATCGAGGAGCTGTTGCCCTAAAGGATCCAACCTTCGGCTTCTCGCCCCCTGGAGCTGGCCGGGGGGCTTTTTTCCCTGGGCTGGAGAGCTTGACTCTAGTCATCGAAACAGGGGATCCCAGCCCTAGGAGAGGTCGATCACCTGGATCAGTTGTTTCAGCTTCTCCATCACCCGTCCGGAGCGAAGTAGGTCTTCCGCCTGTTGGATCCCTTCTGGCAAGGATGGAGCAAGCCCGAGGAGCCACAGATAGCTGCCCCCATTCCAGAGAACGGCTGGGGTGAGTTCACAGGAATCCCCGCTGAGCACCTGCTGCATCTGCCGGAGCAGCTCTTTCTCTCCGGAGAAGGGGATCTCCGGGCCTGCCAAGTGGCAATCTCTGGCCTTCAAGAGCAGCCGTTTGCCGCCCTGGTTGAGAATGGCCGCTCGCTCCCGTGGCAGGTCGCAACTGCCTTCCAGACCTTTGACGGTGGTGAATTGTCGAATCTCCCGCAGGGCAAACAGCTCCAGCATCGTGGCCTCGGTGGGAGGATGCACATAGCCGGCCACCAGGTGAAAGGGGCCTTGGTAGGGCGTCCAGACCAGTTCCAAGGTGGCCAAGGGGGGGCGCTTGCCGATTTGATCCCGGTAGTCCATCAGAGCCTGAGCCTGGGGAAAACAGGTGGGCAAATACAAAAATCCCAGCCCGGTTTGTTCCAGCAGTTGCCCCACCCGCTCCAGGGATAGCCCTCGCCAATCCACCCCCAAGCTCCGCCACACCGCTTCCAAGGGCAGCCCATACTTGGTGGGACAGAAGCCAGAGCCATGCAGCAAAACGGCTGACCCTGCCGCTGCCAGCAGCAAAGCCACCAGCACCCCCAGCGGTGCCGTCCGCGAGCGGCCATCGTAGGGATGGCCAAAGATGATCAAGGGATGAGGCAGATCCTGCCGGGGCAGAAGAGGGCCGTACTCTGCATAGGCATCCAACATACCGGCCAGCTCCTCGGCAGTGGGGCGCTTGATGCGGTGGGCAATTAAAAAAGCCCCGATCTGGGCGGGAGTGGCCTCCCCCCGCAGGAGCATTCGAGCAGCGCTGGCGGCCTCTGCCCGGCTGAGATCCTGGTGGGTGTGGGTGCCGCTGCCGATTTTTTTCAACAGCTCGCGAAACTCTTGGCTCATAGCATCGGCGGTCGGGAGCGCTGGGCTACTCAGGATAGGGGGAGATAAGGGCGGAACACTTGAAACTACCGATATGGGTATTTGACCAGAAATTTCTACAAAAGGTCTCTACAAAACCGACAACAGCCCAGCAGAGGGCCAATGGGGATCTGCGCCGGAAGCAGGCTCAACCTCAGACTGCCTGATAAGCTGGGCGGCCAACTGCAAAAACCGGCGAATGGGAGGGATCCGATAGCGATCGCTGGTGGTGACCATAACCACCTGTCGCCTCAATAGGGGGGGCTCGGTGGGTCGCACCTGCAAATCCGGATCGGCGCAGCAGTCCACCAGGGCCGACTCCGGCAGGAGGGCAATCAACTGCCCCTGTCGCACCACCCCCCGAAAGGCATCCAAGGTGTTCAGTTCCAGGGCTGCTCTCAGGGGAAGCCCCTGTCGGGCCAGATGGGATCCCACCAAGGAGCGCATGGCATAGCCATCTTTGAACACAGCCTGGGGATACTCCGCCAGCACCTTCCAGGGGATCCGCTCGTAGCGGCTGAGGGGATGGGTGGCGGGCATCAATACTTGAATTGGCTCCGAGTACAGTGGCTCCACCACCAGCTCTGCCCCCCGCGTCATCAGGGGATTCTCCATTACCAGGGCCACGTCCACCAGCCCATCCCTGAGCACCTTCAAGGCGCGGTCGCTGCCCAGAGCGGTAACCCGCAACTGCACCTCTGGGTACTCCCGGCAAAACTGTTGCAGCACCGGCGGCAGTTGATGGGCGATCAGCGAATGGATCCCAGCAATGCAGAGCTCGGTTTGCTGGCCCTGCAACCATTCTCGAATGCTTTCCTGAGCCCGCTGCCATTCTTGACAGATGCGACGGGCATGGGGCAAAAGCCGTTCCCCAGCTACGGTTAGAGCCACCGGGCTTTTGCGATGCAACAGCGGAGCCCCCACCGCTTCCTCCAGGGCCTGGATCTGGCGGCTAATGGCCGATTGGGTCAGACCGCTGAGGCGAGCAGCGGCCAAAAAGCTGCCCGTTTCCACCACGTTCAAAAAAGCTTGCAACAACTCCAGCCGCACCTGGGATCCCTTGATGATGTAGCCTGCCGTGGTGGCATCCTAGCTGGGGAAGCGGTAGGCTTTTGTAAACACCGTTACAAGTTGTTTGTTGGACTGGGGATCCTCAAGCCGGGAGGAGAGGAGGCAGATGGGCTGGGATCCGACCTTGCTGGAGGGGCTGCTCAACTCCGCCATTCCCCACCTTTTCCCCGCTGCCCAAGTGGCCATCCGCCACAAGGGAAGGTGTATTTACTCAAGGGCGGCAGGTTATCTCGACCCTGAGACCCGGCGCCAACCAACAACCTCGGCCACCCGTTTTGACCTGGCCTCGCTGACCAAGCTGTACACCGCCACCGCCTGCATGGCCCTGGTGGAAGCCGGAGCGTTGCTGTTGGATCAACCGGTGAGTCTCCTGTTGCCGGAGTTTCAGGGATCCCGCCCCATTGCCCCCTATGAAGATCCTCTGCAGCCGGGGAAATGGATTGCTGTGGAACCGGAATCCTTAGGCCAGCTTGTTGCAACAGAACAGGTGACGGTGCGACAGTTGCTGGCCCACACCGCCGGTTTGCCCGCCTGGCGACCCCTTTTTCGACAGCCCGATGCCGAATCTGCCCGGCACATGGCTTTGCACACCTTTTTGGCCTACAGACCAGGATCCCGCAGAGTCTACAGCGATCTTGGATTGATCCTGCTGGGGCTGGCTTTGGAACGTCTGAGCGGAACCCCTCTGGATCAGATCTTGTACGCCCGGATCTTGCGGCCTCTGGGCCTGAGCCAAACTCAGTTTTATCCGGGGGATCCTTTCGACCCACCCCCTGTCTCTGTCTCTTGTGCCCCCACCGAGCTGTGTCCTTGGCGAAAGCGCCGCCTGCAGGGGCAGGTTCACGACGAAAATGCCGCCCGCCTGGGCGGGATCGCCGGCCATGCCGGACTGTTTGCCACGGCAGAGGAAGTAGCTGCTTTCGGGGAGAGTTTTTTGACGGGATCCCTGTTGCAGCCGCAGACGGTGAGGGAAATGACCCGCGAGCAGTTGCCTCGGCAAGGGGATGCCCACCGCTGTCACGAGCGCCGGGGTTTGGGGTTTGCCTTGCGCTCCCCGGATCCCTTGGCCAGCAGCTACCCGTTCAGCCCCAGCGCCTTCGGCCACACCGGCTTCACCGGAACCTCTCTGTGGATCGATCCAGAGCGGGAGCTGGTGGTGGCGCTGCTCACCAACGCCGTCTACCACGGTCGGCGGGAGAACGGGTTCCAGGCTTTCCGGGTTGCCTTCCATCAGGCCATCCTAGAGGGGCTTTCTTGATCATTGAGTCCCTGACCGTTCCCGCTAGGGTGCCGTAGGCATAACCGAGGCTGAGGTGGACGAGACCTTTTACCGACAGTTGGCAGACATGCTCTCCCGCGGGCCGCTGGTGGTGGCCACGGTGGTCCGCACCCAGGGATCTGTGCCTCGCCAGGCGGGGGCAAAACTGGCCGTGGGATCTGATGGCACCCTGTTGGGCACCATTGGCGGTGGAGCTGCCGAAGCGGAAGTCATTGCCCGAGCGCAAACCCTTTTGCAGACCGCTGTTCCCGTTGGCGATGGGGAGTCCTCGCCGGCTGGGATGCAAGTTTCCCTTGACCTCAACAGCCCTCCCCTGGGCGTTTGCGGGGGACGGATGCACATTTGGCTACAGCGATGGCAGGGATCCCTTGCCCAAACATTGGCGGCCCAGATCCTCCAGGCTCTGACCCAAGGGCCAAGGGCTTGGCTGATCACCCCCCTCGATCCCCAGGGGTTCCCCTACCTCAGCTAGAAATCGCAGGAGCCCCGCACTGTACCCGTAGGGTCAGTGTCGGGAGGAATGCGGAAGTTACGATAGAACCATGACCCAAGTCCTGACCGTCTCCTGTAAGCTCAAGGTGTCCCAGTCGCAGGCCGCAAAGTTGGACGCGACCTTGGATGCCTTTGTGCAGGCGTTGAACTGGGTCAACCAAAACACGCCCGAGAAAGTCACCAACACCGTTAAACTTCAATCTCTGTGCTACCGCGAAATCCGTGCCCGGTTCGGCTTGTCCAGTAACTTGGCAAGGACTACGTCCCGCTTACGCGACCAGCAGGTCTGCAGACGGCTGGCCGGTGCCCGCAAGGTTGCCCGACAGAAAAACCGCCCCGTCAAAGCGTTGTCGCTACGCGACGCTAACGCGAACAAGGGGGGCTTCGCGACCTATGACGCTCGTATCTTTTCGTTCCGCGAGAAAGACTGGACGGTGTCGCTGACCACAGTGGAGGGTCGAGAGCGCTTTGAGCTGGCGATTGGCCGTTACCAGAGAGAACAGTTGGCGGGCTCCAATCCCAAATCAGCCACTCTGGTCAAGCGCAGAGACGGCTCCTACTACATCCAGATTTGCGTAGAGAAAAAACCACCCAAGCAACAAGATACCGACAAGGTGATCGGGGTGGATTTGGGAAGGATAGATATCGCTCATACCTCAGAGGGGAAGAACTGGAATGGACAGCAGTTGAACAGAGTCCGAGACCACTACTCCCGGTTGAGGGCGGCACTCCAACGCAAAGCCAGTAAGGGCACACGCAGTTCGCGGCGCAGATGCAGAGAACTGTTGCAACGGCTGTCTGGCAAGGAGAGACGCTTTCAGTCGCGTCAGCGTTGCGTAGCAAAAACGTGGGTCAATCATCGCATCTCCAAAGCTATTGTCTCTAGGGCAAAAGCCACAAACAGCGCTCTTGCTCTGGAAGACTTGACAGGGATTCGGGAAAGGGTCAATCAACAGCCACGCAGCAAAGCCGAACGGCGCAAGGCCAACAGTTGGGCGTTTTATCAACTCCGTCAATTTTTGGAGTACAAGGCTCTGCGTGCGGGGGTTGCTCTGATTCTTGTTCCGCCTGCCTACACGTCGCAGACCTGTCACAAGTGTTTGCACATCCATCCCGACCCTGCGCAATCCTATCGCAGTGGGAAGCAGTTCAAGTGTGGGCACTGTGGATGGGAAGGGGATGCGGACTGGAATGGGGCCAACATGATTGCCAAGCTTGGGGCTGTCGTAAACCAGCCTAGAGGCCCGTGGTTGGCTTGCCAACTGCAGGGCTACCGAAAGCCCGCCCTGTACTGCGAAGCAGTCAGGGCCGGGTAGTTTACTCGGCTCTTTGCCCCCATCGGTCTGGAGATCCACGCCGAAACCCCCGCCGAGATTGCCATCAGCATCACCGCCCAGCTCATCCAGGTGCGACGGGGATCCCCGAAGACAATACCCACACAAAAGGGCGAAACTTAGGCGTAGGCTTGCCGGTTGGCCCGAGAACAAGCTAGGCTAGAAAAGCGCCGCGGGGTAGAGCAGCCTGGTAGCTCGTCGGGCTCATAACCCGAAGGTCACTGGTTCAAATCCAGTCCCCGCTATGCCTGAGAGACGGTTGGTTAAAGCAGTGTCCGCACATCCACCACCTTGCCACTGACTGCCGCCGCTGCCACCATGGCCGGGCTCATGAGCAGGGTGCGCCCGCTGGGGGATCCCTGGCGGCCCTTGAAGTTGCGGTTGGAAGAAGAGGCGCTGATCTGGCGCCCCACCAACCGATCCGGGTTCATCGCCAAACACATGGAGCAACCGGGATCCCGCCACTCAAACCCTGCCGCCTCGAAGATCTCCCGCAAGCCCTCCTGTTCTGCTTCCTGCTTTACCCGTTCTGAGCCGGGCACCACAAACGCCTTCACCCCTGGGGCCACCCGCCGCCCCTTGGCAATCTTGGCTGCCTCCCGCAGGTCGCTCAAGCGGCCATTGGTGCAACTGCCGATGAAGCAGACATCCACCGGTGTCCCTACAATGGGATCCCCTGGCTGCAAGTCCATGTAGGCATAGGCCTCTTTGGCCAGTTCCCGCTCGCTTTCCGGCAGATCCTCGGGGGCAGGGATCCGCTCATCCACCCCAATACCTTGGCCGGGGGTGATCCCCCAAGTAACCGTCGGCGCAATATCTGCGGCCTGGAAGACCACCACATCGTCGTAGCGGGCATCGCCGTCGCTGGCCAGGCTTCTCCACCAGGCTACCGCCTCTTCCCAATCCGATCCCTGTGGGGCAAACTCTCGCCCCCGCAAATACTCAAAGGTCACCCCATCGGGGTTGACGTAGCCGCAGCGGGCCCCTCCCTCGATGGACATGTTGCAGAGGGTCATGCGCTCTTCCATGCTCATGGCTTCAATGGCGCTGCCCCCATACTCGTAGGCGTAGCCCACCCCGCCTTTGACCCCCAGCTTGCGGATGATATGCAGAATTACATCCTTAGCGTAAACTCCCGGCCCCAACTTGCCGTGGATCTCAATGCGGCGCACCTTGAGCTTGGACAAAGCCAAAGTTTGGGTGGCCAATACGTCTCGCACCTGGCTGGTGCCGATCCCAAAAGCAATGGCCCCAAAGGCCCCGTGGGTAGAGGTGTGGCTGTCCCCACAGGCAATGGTCATCCCCGGCAGAGTTAACCCCTGCTCCGGGGCAATCACATGCACGATCCCCTGCCGACCGGAGCCGCTGTTGTAGAAGCGGATGCCGTATTGCCGGCAATTGCGCTCCAATTCCTGGATCATCTCCTCTGCCAAGGGATCCGCAAAAGGCCGTGCCCGGTTGTCGGTGGGAATGATGTGATCCACGGTGGCCACCGTCCGCTCGGGAAACAGAACCGGCAGATGACGCTCCCGCAGCATGGCAAAAGCCTGCGGACTGGTCACCTCGTGAATTAAGTGCAGGCCGATGAACAACTGCGTCTGCCCAGAGGGCAAAATCCGCACCGTATGGGCATCCCACACCTTATCGAATAATGTCCTCTCGCTCATCTTCCTCGGCCCGCAGCCAAGTCCTGTAAACTTTCAATGTGCTACTTGGGGAAAAGCTTGTCAAGGCACAGGCCTCCGTTATCTCTGGGCAACGCTGCTGAGCTGAGCGAGATGCAGCCCTTCTTTGAACATCCCCAGCCGGCAAAGGCGGGTCGGAGTCCTCAAGCCAGAAAACCTGTTGCCAGCCCTTCAAACGGGATCCCTGAAGGCCGGCCAGGGCAAAAAGCGATAGCCCGCCTCTTGAATGGCAGCGACGATATCCGGCAGGGCCTCTGCAGTGTGGGGCCAGCGATCGTGCAGCAGCAAAACCAGGGGCCGCTCGGAAGCTTGGATCGCCGGCAACTGGGCTCGAATGCGCTCCAAAAGTTGGGCTGCACTTTGGCCGGCGTAGGCATCTTCTGCGCTCATGTTCCAGTAAAGAACGCGATACCCTGCCTGCTCCAGAGAGCGACGCAAAGCAGAATCTAGGCGAAAACCTCCCGGTGGGCGAACAACCAGTTGGGGATCCAAGTTCAACGCTTTGAGCAGTTGGGTTGTCTGATCCACCTCAGCATAAAACAGCTCGTTGCTTCCGTAGAGACGTTGATAATCGTGGGTAAAAGTGTGATTGGCTAGGGTGTGGTGATGGGCCTGGATCAATTGAGCCAATTCAGGAAATCGGGAAACGTGGGTGCCGATAACAAAGAAAGTGGCCGGGATTTGAAGATCATCCAAAACCTGTAAAAGTCGGGGGGTGGATTGGGGCCAGGGGCCATCATCAATGGTCAGAAAGGCAGAACGAGGCGGCACTTCCAGTAAAGGCCCCAGCATTTCTTCCAAGGGCAGTTGCAAAGGTTGGCTGTTTTCCGCCGGATCGAGAAAGTCGGGATCCGGGATCCAGCTATGCTGCAGAAACACCTCCACACGAGGGGGAGCAGGGGTAATCAACAGTCGCCCCGTCTGCTCATTTTGGTTGCCCCAGCTCAGCCGATAGGGCAGATCCGAAGCGACCTCGACGGTTGTTGTATGGGTAATGACTCCGTAGGGGATGTCGATCACATAATGCCCGTTCACCTCTTCTTGATGGATCCAGGCTGCCGAAGGAGCTGATAGATAAATGAGCAAATCTTGGGGATTGGCACCGCGCACCACCCGAATGCTTTCGATGGGGAGAATGAGGTTGTATTCCGAGGTGGCCGTCAGGTTCAGCTCAAAAAGAGGCTGGGCCTCTACCGTGCAGTAGTAGATCAGTCCAACCAGTAGGAAGGCTAGGCAAAATATCAACGCTTTCAACACTTTCAGAGAGTGCATGGAATGGCTTAATCCTTCGCAACCAATCATAGGACAGAAGCCACCCAAGCTCGATAGAGCCCATCAATTTAGTGAGGATCCGGAAGGCCCTGGGATCCCAGGTGGCGAGAGCAGGCGCTCTTCCCATTTACGTGCAGGTGAGGCCCGTCGGATGTCCCGCCAAATGGCTGTGGCAGCTAGGGTGCCATCGGCAACCGCAATCGCCACCTGGTTCAGGCCCTGCTTCAAATCGCCCAGCGCAAACAGCCGCGGATGGGCAGTGCGACACCACTCGTCGGTCAACAGGTTTTCCCCTTGCCATTTCAAGCCGGGGATCCCTTTCAAATAGGCATTGTGGTATCTGGCGCCCATCGCCACCAAGCCGGTAGTTGCTTCGATGTAAGTGCCATCTTCCAACTCCACACCCTGCAATTGATGGTTTTCTCCAAGAAAGCGGCGAATAGGAGATTCGTAGAGGGGGTAGCCATGATCCGCCAGTTTTTTGCGCATGTCGGGGCCGACCGAGCAGAGGCCGTGGGTCAACACCGAGATATAGGGTGTAAACCAGTTGAGGACAAAAGCTGTATTGATCCGATCTTCCGAATTGACGATCAACACTGACTTTTGATCCCGCATTTCATAGCCGTCGCAGATCATACAGACATGCAGTGAATAGCCGGCGTAGTCGTAAACATTCTGCATATCCGACAACTGAGGCAGCTCGTCCATAATGCCGGTTGCTGCAATCAGATATTTGCTCCGAAAAATGGGGTAGAGGCTGTTAACTTTTCCCACCTTGACCTTGACTGCAAAAAGGTCTCCCTCATCGGTGGCATCTTCCACGAAGCCGCGCAGGTAATCTACCCCTAAACTGAGGGCGTGCTCTGTTCCCTGTCGCAACAGCTCTCGTCCGGGAGTGGTCGGAGGCAATCCCAGATAATTGCGCAAATCCTGCATCCAAAAAGAGCGGCCTCTGCCCTTCTCCACCACCAGGCAACTCAATCCATAACGAGCCAGATAGATTGCCGCCGACAACCCCCCTGCTCCCCCTCCGGCCACGATCACGTCATAGATTTTGTTCAAAGCAACTTCTAGATTCCTGCTGCTCAGTTTCATGGACGGGATCCCCTCACGAGCTTTTTGCCGGGTGATCTCAGGTCGTTGGCTGCGGCCTGAAAAATCTTAAGAAACTCTATATGTTCCGAGGACTGCTTATCCTGCTGAGTCCACCACATTTCTGTTGAGGCGTGATCCAAGTGAAGGGAGCAGTCCCAACAACCGTCTAGCAACCGTCTAGAATGGGGACTGAACTCCCCCTTAGGAGAAAAGCCCTATGCCAGGTATCTTAGCGGCCATTGCCCTGATCTTTGTCGGCTACCTGTTCAACTCGGTCAAAATCATCAGCCAGGGGTATGAGGCATTGGTGGAGCGTTTGGGCAGGTTTCATCGCAAGCTGACCCCAGGATTGCACTTTATTCTTCCCCCTATCGATAGGATTGTGTTCCAGGAAACCATCCGCGAGAAGGTGTTGGATGTGCCTCCTCAGCAGTGCATCACCAGCGACAACGTCTCTTTGATGGCCGATGCGGTGGTCTACTGGCGCATCACCGACATGATCAAGGCCCGCTATGCGGTCGAGGATGTGCAGCGGGCTTTGATTAACCTGGTGCTGACGGCCTTGCGCGCCGAAATTGGCCGTATGGATTTGGATCAAACCTTTTCCTCCCGCGCCGAGATCAACGCTCGCCTTTTGACAGAGCTGGACGAGGCCACAGATCCCTGGGGGATCAAGATCACCCGCGTGGAAGTCAGGGACATTCAACCCTCCAAAACCGTGCAAGACTCGATGGAAAAACAAATGGCTGCCGAGCGGGAGAAGCGGGCCGCCATTCTGAAATCAGAAGGGGAGCAGCAGGCCAGCATCAACCAAGCGGCTGGGGCCGCCAAGGCGCAGCTATTGCGGGCAGAAGCGGAGAAACGGGAGCGGCTGCTGTTGGCTGAGGGCACGGCTGAAGCCATCAAGACCATAGCCGCCACTTTGCAAGAGAATCCAGAGGCAGCCAATGCGTTGCAATACCTGATGGCGCAAAACTATATCGACATGGGCCTCAAGGTGGGCAGCAGTCCCAGCGCCAAGGTGATCTTCATGGATCCCAATTCGATCCCTGGCACCCTGCAAGGGCTGCTCTCCATGGTGGACGTGGCCAAGGGTGGGGAAGGATCTCGCGCGGCGGCCTCTCAGAAGCTGCGTACCCCGGCTTCTTTCCCAACCGAAGTGGACTTTCCGCGGCTCGACTGAGTTTGACCGACCATGATGGCCCGGGATCCCGATTGGCTGCTGGTGGGACAGGTGGTGGCGGCCCACGGCTTGCGGGGCTGGCTGCGGGTTAGGTGCTGGTCGGATTTCCCAGAACGCCTCACAGAGCCCGGACCGCGCTGGCTGCAGCGGGATACGGATCCCGAGCCCCTGCTGCATTCCCTGATTGAGGGGCAGTTTTTCCCGGCTAAGGGTCTTTATTTGGTGCGACTGGAAGGGATCCCCAATCGAACGGTGGCTGAGACCTGGGTGGGGGCTAGGCTGCTGGTACCGGCTTCCCACCGCTTGCCCTTGCAGCCGGAAGAGTACCACTACCGCGATCTCATCGGCTTGACCGTCTATCGCCAGGGGGAGCTGCTGGGACAGGTTTCGGGGATTTTGGCAGCCGGCCAGGATGTGCTGGAGATAACAACCCCTGATCACCGGCAGGTGTTGATCCCCTTTGTGAAAGCCCTGGTGCCTGTCGTGGACTTGGAAAAAGGCGCACTGCACGTGCAGCCGCCGCCGGGGCTGGTGGAGAGCTTTCTGGGTTAGAGTTCGGCAAGACGGCCTGACTTCCGTACCTGCATCCCATCCTGAACTTGGCCCTCAGAAGCGTCTGTGTGGCCGTTCTAGCCTTTTGTGCTATCATGGGGACAGTTTTTTGATGATAAGCTGATTCCTGGCCTTTAAGGTCAATTTTTCTGGGTTTCTGTTGATCTTGGCCGGGAGCCTTCCTCGGGATTGGAGTTGGGAATGACGGAAAACTACGGTGCAGAGCAGATCCAAGTTTTGGAAGGCTTGGAGGCTGTGCGCAAGCGGCCTGGCATGTATATTGGCTCCACCGGGCCGAAGGGGTTGCACCATTTGGTGTACGAGGTGGTGGACAACTCTGTGGATGAGGCCCTGGCCGGCTATTGCAATGATATTCAGATCAGCCTGCATCCCGACGGCTCGGTATCCGTTTTGGACAATGGCCGCGGCATTCCGGTGGACATCCACCCCAAAACCGGGCAGTCGGCTCTGGTTACGGTGCTGACGGTGCTGCACGCGGGGGGCAAGTTTGGCGGTGGCGGCTACAAAGTCTCCGGTGGGCTGCACGGGGTGGGCGTGTCGGTGGTGAATGCCCTCTCCGAATGGGTGGAGGTGACGGTTTGGCGAGAGGGCAAGGTTTACTTTCAACGTTTCGAGCGCGGGGCGGTGGTGGGATCCCTGAAATCTGAACCCCAACCCAAGGGATCCAACCGGCGGGGTACAGAGGTGCGCTTCAAGCCGGATGGGCTGATCTTTCCCGAGCGAGAGTTTGACTATGCCGTATTGGCGGCCCGCTTTCGCGAGTTGGCCTACCTCAATGCCGGCTTGAAAATCACCTTCAGCGATCTGCGGCGGGATCCGCCTCACTGCGAAACCTATCAATATGCAGGCGGCATCAAGGAATATGTGGCCTTCATCAACCACGAAAAAACGCCCATCCACTCCGACATCATCTACATCCGAGGGGAGCGGGATGGTGTGGAGGTGGAAGTGGCCCTGCAGTGGTGCTCGGATGTGTACACCGACACTTTGATTGGCTTTGCCAACAACATCCGCACCAACGAAGGAGGCACCCACCTAGAGGGCCTGAAAACCTCTCTCACCCTCACCATCAACAGCCAAGCCCGCAAACTCAACAAGCTGAAAGATTCCGACAGCAACCTGGCCGGAGAAAATGTGCGCGAGGGGTTGACGGCCATCGTCTCGGTCAAGGTACCCAACCCCGAGTTTGAGGGGCAAACCAAAACCAAGTTGGGCAACACCGAGGTGCGGGGCATTGTGCAAACCCTCGTCTCCGAGGTGCTCACGGAGTACTTGGAATTCAACCCCAACGTGGCCAGGGGGATCGTCGATAAGGCCATCCAGTCCTTCAATGCTGCCGAGGCAGCCCGGCGGGCCAGAGAATTGGTGCGGCGCAAATCTGCCCTGGAATCTTCCACGCTGCCGGGGAAGTTGGCCGATTGCAGTTGCCGCGACCCGGCGGAGTCTGAGGTGTATTTGGTGGAAGGCGACTCTGCAGGCGGCAGCGCCAAACAAGGTCGGGATCGGCAGTTTCAGGCGGTGTTGCCCCTGCGCGGCAAGATTCTCAACATTGAAAAGGCAGATCCCGCCAAGATCTACAAAAACGCCGAAATTCAGGCCATGATCACAGCGCTGGGTTTGGGGGTGAAAGGGGATGAATTTGATCCCAGCCAACTGCGCTACCACCGCATCATCCTCATGACCGATGCTGACGTGGACGGCAGCCACATTCGCACCCTGTTGCTGACCTTTTTCTACCGCTATCAAAAGGCGCTTCTGGAACAGGGCTATGTCTATATCGCCTGTCCGCCGCTCTACAAAATCGAGTGGGGTCGCAACAATGTTCGCTACTGCTACAGCGACGCCGAGAAAGACCAAATCCTGCGGGGGCTGCCTGCCAACACCAAGTACACCATCCAACGGTTCAAGGGTCTGGGGGAAATGATGCCCGAACAACTCTGGGAGACCACCATGAACCCGGCAACGCGCACCCTCAAACAAATCACCATCGAAGATGCGGTGGAGGCGGATCGCATTTTCACCATCTTGATGGGAGATGCCGTTGGCCCCCGACGGGAGTTTATTGAGGCCCACAGTGCCCATTTGGATCTGGCGGCTCTCGATATTTAGCGACTCTCGATATTTAGCAACTCTCGATATTGGGTGGAGAGAACTCTGTCCCGCCTCTTCGGGGCCCACGGCAGGGGGAAAGTGCTCCGCACCGCTGGCGCGAACGTAACGGTGTTGCAGACGAGGCCGCAAACAGCCAAAAGCTCCTGGACGGGGCAAGATCCCAGTTGCAGCCCAGACCCTGTGGCAAAGTGAGGGAAGAGCGTTCCAGATCCTGCTATGCCTGCATTGCTTACGGCTCTTCTTGCGGTGCTGGGGGGCTATCTCCTGGGATCCATCCCGACCGGCTACTGGGTAGGCCGTTGGTGGGGAGGCATCGATATTCGCCAACAGGGATCCGGCTCTACCGGAGCGACCAATGTGTTGCGGACGTTGGGCAAGGGGCCCGCCCTGCTGGTGTTGCTGGTGGATGCTGCCAAGGGGGCAGCAGCAGTGGCTCTGGGATCGGCCTTGGGATCCGCGTGGTGGGTGGTTTTGGCGGCATTGTTCGCAGTGATCGGCCATAGCCGTTCCTGCTGGCTGGGCTTCAGGGGGGGCAAATCGGTGGCCACCAGCCTGGGGATCTTGTTGGCTATGGCTTGGCCGGTAGCCCTGACAACTTTCGGCGTCTGGCTGCTGGGGCTCGCCCTCACCCGCATCGTTTCCTTCAGCTCCCTGCTGGCGGCAGTGGCGGCTCCGGTGGTGATGTGGGCAACAGCTCAACCTTTGCCCTATTTGTTGTTTGCGTTGGCGGGCGGGGTGTATGTGATCGGTGCTCATCGGCGCAACATCGAGCGCCTACTGGCCGGGTCGGAGCCGCGCATTGGCCAAAAATGGACGCAATCTCCCTAATTTTCAAGGCACTGTGAAGCAGCTGTATTACTCCGCAACGCTATGCAACCGACCACAGTGGTTTTTGTCTACGGATCCCTGCTGCGGGGCGGCCAATACCACAGCTTGCTGCAGGGGGCAGAATTTTTGGGGACAGACAGCCTCAACCACATTGATCTTTACAGTCTCGGCCCCTACCCGATGGCAGTTCGTGGCCGAAACCGGCTCTACGGCGAGTGCTACCGCATCCCCTTGAGTCTATTGCCCCGATTGGACGAGCTGGAAGACCACCCGCGGGTGTACGAACGGCAGTGGGTGCAACTGGATAGCGGCACCTTTGCTTGGGTTTATCTGGGTCGGCCTGAGCAGGTGCAGGGGTGTTCCCTCATCCCCAGTGGCCGCTGGCTGGCTAGAGATCAAAGTGGAGCTTGACGCCCTCAACATACTGGGGCAGCACCAAAGACTCTATCCCACTGTTGTGCTCCGCACCGCTGTCGCGAACGCGAACGGCTGCCGACGGATCCCATTCTTGGGAATCAGACTCTTTGGCGGAGAGAGCACCGGCATCCACAGGGCTGGAAACGCGCTCCAGGTAGTAGATGCGATCCCCGCGTCGCCAAATGTCCGGCTCAGGTAGGTAGAAAAGCCGACCCGGTCGAGATGAGCCGCTCCTCAGCCGCTGCGGGCGCACCAACAACAAGGGCAGGCATAGATCGGCTTTGATTCGATAGGCAAACTGATCCCGCAGCCGTTCAAGGGTGGGATCCTCCAGTCCCATCTGGGCCAGGAAGGGATTGGGCAGCGCTGGTGCTGAAAAAGCGCTCCGCACCGCTGTCGGGAACGACTCTTGAGCCGTCAAGACATCAGCTTTATTGCTCCGCACTGCCTCCGGCAGGGTTGAGGCCGCATTCGCAGAAGTGTCACGTAGCGATAAAGGGAGAGGCAGGCCCAGGTCTGCCAACGTGGGTAGGGTGATCGAGCGCAGCTCAGCCCGGTTGGCCTCCAGATAGCCGGCCCAGCGCTGCAGTTGGGGGAAGGAAGGCTGCAAGGTGCGGATCCCTTCTGAGATGGGCATATCCGGCAGCAACACCGTCCAGATGGTGGCCGAAACCGAGAGTTTCACCATCAACTCGGCAATGGCCCAGTTCACCTGCGGATCCAGAGTCAGGATCAACAGAGTTTCCGCATGGTCGATATCGGCCTTCAACAAAGCAGACTCGTTCAGTACAGCTTCCTGCAGGGATCCGGGGATGGCTTCTGGCTTGCCGACTTCCTGGCTTGGGGCAGACTTGTGGGTGCCGTTGCCGTCAGAGGAATGAAGTTGTGGGGGCAAGCCATCTGCTGGACGACGCTTCGGCGTTCCTGACAGGGATGTGGAGGACTTACGGGATGGCGGGATGGAGTCCTTACCGTCTGTTGGGTGGGGAGCTTTGTAGCTGCCGTGCCCATTTTTGGAAGACCCAGAAACCAACGGGATCACCTCGACCGTCTGGTTGAGCGAGCGCATCAACTGGGCCAATTGGTTGGTGAGGGGATGATCGCCGATGATTATGGTGGAACTGCCCTGATCCAGACCCAGCCAACGGGCCACCCAGGCTGCCGTCAACCCCTGTACCGTCACCGTCACCGAGATGGTCAAAAACACCAGCGCCTTGAGGGCATCTCCCCCGGTAATGCCGCGTTCTGTCAGCAGAATGGCAAACAAGGAGGCCACCGAAGCCGCCACAATGCCCCGAGGAGCCAGCCAAGCCACAAACAGCTTCTGCCGCCAATTCAGGTCGCTGCGCCAGGTACACAGCCACACGCTCAAGGGGCGGATGACCAGCATCAAACACAGCACTGTGGCCAGGGATCCCCAGCCCAGGGCAAACACCGCCTTGAGGGAGAGCGTGGCGGTAAGCAAAATAAAGATCACCGAGATGGCCAACACCACCAACTGGCCGTGAAACTGCCGCACACCCCGCTCGGCAATGGCCGCCTTCTGCCGCACCACCAGGCCCGCCATCACCACTGCCATCAGCCCCGCCTCCGATCGCAGCGACTGGGCCAAGGCAAACACCCCCAGCGCCCCTGCCAGCACCACCGAGTTGCGCAGCTCCTCGGTTAAAAACTGCCGCGACCAAAGCAGGAAGGATCCCATCAGCCAGCCCCCCAGCGCTCCCACCGCCGACCCGATGGCCAGACGGCTGGACAACTGTTCCAGGGCCATGAGAAAACTGGGATGGCCAGAGAGCACCACCTGCAGCACCACCACTGCCAGAATGGCCCCGATGGGATCGATGAGCACCCCTTCTCCCTCCAGGAGCGTGCTGACTGCCGGATCGACCCGTACCCGCTTCAAGATGGGGTTGATCACCGTCGGCCCTGTTACCACCACCAGGGATCCAAACAAAAAAGCCAGCCGCCAGGGAAACTCTCCCAGATAGTGAGCTGCTGCCGCTCCCCCCACCAGGGTCAGCAGGGATCCCAACAAAACCAAGTTGCGCAGGCTATCGGATACCTGATTGAGACGTTGCAGCCGCAGGTTCAGTCCCCCCTCAAACAAGATCAGGGCCACCGCCAACGACACCAGCGCTTCCAGCCCGGATCCCATGACTTGGGGATGAACCCAGCCCAAACCATCTGGCCCCAGCAACAGGCCAAACAGCAGCAGGAATACAATGCTGGGCACTTTGACAAAATTGGCCAGCACCTGAGCAGCGATCCCAGCCACCAGGGCTAGCGTAAACAGGATCGTCAGCTCAAATGAATCTTGCATATTAAGGCTTAACCGAACGCAATAGCGGGACGGAGCCCTTACCTTTCCAGCTACTAAACGCCAACCCTCTCATTGTTTCCATCGTTTTGTTTCCATCGTTAACGTCGTTATTACTCCGCAACGCTAACGCCAATACAGACTGCTGGAAAGTCTCCAATCGTCAAGGTGGCTTTGCCCATCACGTCAGCAGTTCATGAGCTCGAACATGCAGAGTTAACATTTAGTTAACCTCTGTGTGCTGGCTCCATAAAGTTGCAAAAGCTACACCCAGCTCCACTCTTTCTACAGTACACACGACTTACCTCAACCTATCACAGAGCGAGCTTGACGACCACTCTGGCATTGGGAGCCCTGTTGGAATGAAGGCCAATTAACATGCTGCCAGAAATCTCCCCTTCTAGGCTTTCTCGCCTTCCGGGTGGCTGAGACCCGTCTCTAAGGGCTTAGCGCGACGGATGGGCAGATTGGCAATGAGAGCAGTCGTTCCCCCTTCCGTAGCCAAATGAAACTGCATTCCCTCTGAATCTAGCTCCACATAGCGCGACACCACCCCCAAAATCTCCAGGCGCATCGATTCCAGTGCCGCCGGGGTGAGGTCAGCCCGGTCATGGGCCAAGATCAGCTTTAACCGTTGCTTGGCTTGCTGGCGGCTGTTGCCGGAGTGCCGAGAAAAAAGCTGATCCAAAAAATCGAGGAGCATAGGTTTTGCCGGCCTTGTTACTCAGTTGTAAACAGGTCAAAATTGCCATTCCAATCTGGATAAAGTGGGGAAAAACGACAAAACAGTTGTCAGAGCACCTTTTGGTTTAAAAACCGTTTGGCCCGCTCCCAAAAGGACTCGCTCAAGCTGGCCAGCTTGGGAAACTCCACCGCTTCCCCTTCTAGCCGTCGGGCAATGCGCTGGATGGCCTGAGCAGCCAGAGTTGGATTGGCGGAGAGAACCAGGGGCTCCCCTTTGTTGGTGGAGACGATCACCTCGCGGTCTTCTGGAATAATACCCACCAAGGGGATGGCCAGCACCTCCACCACATCTTCCACCAACATCATCTGGCCGGCTGCCACCATGTCCGGGCGCAGGCGGTTGACAATGAGCTGAGTCGATGAAATCTGGGCGGCTTCCAACAAGCCCACCACGCGATCTGCATCCCGCACCGCTGCCACTTCTGGGGTGGTGATGATGATGGCCTCGTTGGCTCCGGCGATGGCATTGCGAAACCCCTGCTCGATCCCAGCAGGACAATCGATCAGCACGTAGTCATGGCTGCTGGCCAGCTTCTCGATTAACTGGCGCATCTGATCCGGATGCACCGACGTTTTGTTGCGGGTTTGGGCTGCCGGCAACAGCGAGAGATTGGGGGTGCGCTTGTCTTTCACCAAAGCTTGCTCGAGGCGACATTCCCCGGCGATCACCTCTAGGGCTGTGTACACCACCCGATTCTCCAGCCCCAGCAGCAAATCCAGGTTGCGCAGGCCAAAGTCTGCATCCACCACCACCACCGAGCGACCCAAGCGCGCCAAGGCAGTGCCCAGGTTGGCCGTCACGGTGGTTTTGCCGACTCCACCTTTACCAGAGGTTATGACAATGACTCGGCTCATACTCCTCTCCGCAGAAAATCCTGAAGGCTGGCGACGCAGATGACATCCTCCTGCAGGTAAACCACTTCAGGGGTGTTGGGCAGGGATCCACCTTCTGGCGGACGGGCCACTTGATCGGCAATGCGCAACTGAGTGGGCTCCAACTGCAAAGCCAAAATTACAGCTCCCTTGTCGCCGTCGGCCCCCGCGTGAACCAAGCCGCGCAAGCGTCCCCAAACCCAAATATCTCCTCCAGAAATGATCTCGCCGCCGGGGTTGAGATCCCCTAACAGGAATACCGAGCCCCTGTGACGCACGGACATGCCAGAGCGCACCGTCGAACGTAGGTACAGAGGTGTGGTGTCTGGGGGAGCAGGGGGAACTGCCTCCAAAAGGGAAGATTGCTCCACAGAATAGCCCAACGTTGCTGCTGCGATGGCTGTCGAGCGGGATCGAGTTTGAACGCGCCACAGTTGCAGTCCATGCTGAGACAATAGGGCAGCAAGAAGTTGTAGGGTGGGCATGTCCAGCTCTCGCTGCTGGCTCCAGAGGGTGAGGGGAGCGACCCCGGCCCAGTAGGGTTTGCGGCTGCGCAACTGCCAAACCAGGTTTTCCCAAAGCTCCTCCCAAGGCAAGGTGCTGGGCAAGTGCAGATGGATCCCTTGTGCATCCGACCGAAAGTAAACGCTGCCCGTGGCCCAGGAGTCTGGAGATGGGGAGATTTCAGGGTTCCATGTAGGGGATCCCGTCATGACCGCCCTTAAACGTCTGCCTGAATATAGAGCCCTATCCTATTCCATTCCCCCAAGCCAGGGGAAACTCTCTCGGCGGTTGCCCTTGATAGCAAAGCGGTTTCGCTTGGGTGGCAGGACAATCTTGCTTCGGGATCGCTAACTTGAGGGTACTTGATGGAGCCAATTCCTGATGTTGAAACCTCGCCACACCCTCAGGCTGCTCGCGCCAGCAGGACAGGATCCTCTCCTCTCCAAGGGGTGGAGTTCTCGCGCGGTGAGACCGGTCGCCATTGCCCTACTCAGCATTCTTGCGGCATCTGGGATGGGATCCCCTGCCCATGCCCAAGATCTGGGCCGTTTGCTGATTCATGGCCTTCAGTGGCTGCAGGTGAGCCAGTTGAACGATGCCCAAGAGGTGAGCTTAGGCCGCCAGATCGATCGACAACTGAAAGCGCGGGGACAACTTCGCCTCAGTTCGGATCCCTACTGGGTCGAGCGGGTGAACCGCATTGGCCAACGGGTGGCCGCCCACAGCGAACGGCCCCATCTGCCCTACACCTTTCAAGTGGTGGAAGATCCCGACATCAACGCCTTTGCCACACTGGGAGGCTTTGTCTACATCACCACTGGTGCCCTCGCAGCCGCCGACAACGACGACCAGATTGCCGCCGTGCTGGCCCACGAGGTGGCCCACATCGGCGAACGCCACGGCCTGCAACAACTGCAGCAGGCTGCCACTGCCCAGTTTGGGGCTCAATTGTTGGGGCTCAACGATAGTACCCTGGCCGCTCTGGCCCTGGAATTGGGAGTACGGCGCCCGCAGAGCCGTGAAAACGAGTTTATCGCCGATGAAAAAGGTCTGGGGGCAGCCTATCGCGCCGGGTTTGACCCGCAGGGCATGCCGCAATTTTTGGCCAAGTTGCAATCCCGCGGATCTGTGCCAGAGTTCCTGCGCACCCATCCCCCCGTCTCGGAGCGCATTGCCCGCCTCAACCAGCTCATCACTCAGCACGGCATGGTCAGCCCAGCCGGTCAGACCGTTCCACTCCACGGCTCCGGCGGCTCCATTTGGCCCTCCGGATCCCCCGAACAAACCCAACGCACCGAGATTGAGATCCTGCCGCTACTCCCTGTCCTGCCCTAACTCGGCACAGAGGGATCCCTTCTGCCCAAGGCCGGCTGAAATGGCTCTCGCTCCCAATCTTTGGCCTTGATGACTTCCTGTGTTTCTTGGTCGGGGATGGCTACTGGTGGAGCTGTGCTTCACAGCAAAGGCAGACCGCGTAGTCTCCGCAACTGGTTGAGGTGGGCCGGGCAATCGCATCCAAATAGGGCAACAGCTGCGTTGCTTTCTTCAAGGGTGAACTCCAGAAAGGGATGCTCTGTCACCTCGACCTCAACCCAGGACTCCGTCCCGCTAACGCGAGCGGATGGGATGGGATCCTTCTGCTCGGGAACAAGGAGAGGATGTCTCCACAGCAGAGAACGGGAGCGGACAACATTCAGGTCAAATGGGGGCGCGTCCAGGGCAGAAGCCCAAGCCGCAGGAGCAGACAAAAGCAGCAACGCCCACAGAGCCGGTGCCGGCCACCTTGCCCAGCGCCAATAGGAATAGGGGATCCCTGCCATAGACTTTGCTAACTCACTAGTGTACCGTCCGCTTTGGATTTTGCCAGGGAGTGGCTGAAGCGAAGAGGACGTCATAGCTGCGCAACGCTAACGCGACTGGCCGGCATCGTCTCAGGAACCGTTGGGTCACAGCCGGCGGATCCCATGCCAAACTTTGGTTTAGAATATTTTTAGATTCGAGATTCAGTCTCACTCATTTGAACTTGGGGAGGCCAACCTTTAGCCTTGCCAAGGATATCCCTCTTCTGCAGCGCTCCACTGGGATCTAGCTTCCTGCCCTTTCCCGTCCTGTTTTGTTCATTATCTCTACCAACTCAGGAGTTTCTTATGGCCGTTCCAAATGGTCATTCCGGCACGCTTCCAGAGCAAGAGGCTTCTTCTATGGGAAAGGACGCCCTCCCGCTAACGCAAACGGGTAACGCTCTAAACCTGGCTCCCCTGCCTGCTGATGGGGCCTCTGCGGCTGCTCAGATGCCGGTACTGCTGGGGGAGAAATCCGGCCCGCCCGTGTTTCCCAGCCCTGTCAAGTTCAGCGAAATTGAGATTGACCACCGTCCGGTTGGGGCTTCAACCCTGAAAGTGGTGGATTACTATGCCGACGGACGTCCAGTTGCTGCTGCAACTCTCAAAGTCGTGGACACTTGGGGGGAGGGACGCCCAACGGTTGCCTCTGGCGCCAAATTCATCCATGACCCCGCGCTCAATCGGCCGATAATGGCCGATGGCCTGAAAATTGCCAAAACCTTTATGGGCAACCGACCCATTGAGGCCAGCCCTCTCAAGGTGCTGCGCTAGCCCAGATCCCCAAGGGGGGCCAGGGATCCCCTTGCTAACCTAGGTTAGGGCACAGCAGGGCAGTGAGCATGGAGATCCTGGCGGTTCTCTTGGGGCTGTTGGCGAGCTTGGGAGGAGGAGCGGGCTATCTGGCGGATCAGACGGCGCGGCAGCTTTTGCTGGATCAGTTGGATCGGGCAGAGGTTTTGGAGGTGCGTATTCAAAGCCAGCCCAATTACCGACTGCTGAATGGCCAAGCGGATCGCCTGCTGATCGCCGGTCGCGGGCTCTATCGAGCGCCCTTTCCCCGCATCGAGCTTCTGGAGCTGGAAACCGATCCGGTGGCAATTGACCCCTCTTTTTTCCAGGGGGCTCCCTTGCGCCTGACGCGACCTCTGCAAGCGGCGGTACGGGTGTTGGTGCGGGAAGAGGACTTGAATGCCGCCCTCAACAAGCCAGAGGTGCTCCGCCAGTTTCAGGATATCCGGGCCGATCTGCCCTTTGGGGGAGCTGGAAGGGAAGCTCGCCGTTTTGATCTGCGTCAGCCTCGAGTCGAGTTTTCGGATCCCAGCCGCATTCAGCTCTCTGCCCTCTTGGTGGAGAAAGACGGCGGTACTGAGCAAAAGGACTCCGTCCCGCTAACGCGAGCGGTGGAGGTGGTGTTTAACACCGGGATCCGCGTGGAAGAAGGGCGCAGCCTAAAGCTGGAGAATCCGGAGTTTGTGATCGGTTCTGTGCGGGTTCCCGATGAGATCTCAGCAGCGTTTTTGGGCGGGCTCAATGAGGTGCTTGACCTGCAAGAGCTGGAAGAGATTGGGATCCTGATGCGGGTGCTCAGCCTAGAGATAGAGCCTGACCAGTTGCAGGTGATTGGGTTTGTGCGGGTGGAAGGGTTGGAAAGGACCTCGTCCCGCTAACGGGGATCCCCATTGAGCAGGGATGAGCTCCCCAGGGCTGCGCTCTAGCAGGAGAGCTGCTCTGTCAAACTGGATAAAGATCAGCCAGGCTGGAGATGGGATTATGGCCTTCGATTGGTTTCGCCGCCGCTATACCGACTCTACCGACTCTTCTGGTGAAGCAGAGCCTTCGCCACCGGCCCCGGAACCGGCGGAGATCTCCCCGGAAGACTATTTGGCTTTTGCCAAAGCCGCCTATGCCAACCTGAAGGCCCGTGCTGCTGCCCAAGCCCCACCGGCAACCCAGGACTCTGTCCCACCTGCGCCAGCGGAAGGGATCCCTGCAGAATCCGTCCAGCCACAGCCACCGGCCTCGACTGAGGACTCCGGCCCACTTGCCCAAGCAGAACCCCGTGAACCCGTTCAGTCCTCCACTCCAACACAAGAACCAGCATCTCCAGAATCGCCCCCTGTGCAGCCGGCGGCAGCTCCCTCATTTTTCGATCTGGCTCCCCGTGCTGCTGAGCGTCTCCAAGCCCTGCAAGCCAGCGCTGTGGACGAGCCCAAACCCCAGGCGGCGACTGCAGCAGTTGCTCCTTCTCCAGAGACGGGGCCGGAAGAGCTGGTCTTCGATGAGGGCTTCCGCTGGTCAGCCGAGATCTTGGCGGCTCAAGGGCGCAAACCGGAAGAGATTTCCGTTGAGGAAATCTCCTGGCTGCAAAAGCTGCGGCGAGGCTTGGGCAAAACCCGCCTTAACCTGATCAACCAGTTGAAAGCCCTGGTAGGCCGCGGCCCTCTGGATCAGAAGGCTGTGGAAGAAATTGAGGCCCTGTTGCTGCAGGCCGATGTGGGGATCGACGCCACCGAGCGGATCATCCAAGCCCTACAAAAGCGCATGCGAGAGGAGGTGGTGCCCCCAGAGGAGGCCGTCAAATACCTCAAGCAGCAGATGCGGCAGATGTTGACGGTGGGGGATCCCACCTTTGCGCCGCAACGGGACACGCTCAACATTTGGTTGATTGTCGGGGTGAATGGGGCGGGCAAGACCACCACCATTGGCAAAATTGCCCATGTTGCCCGCGAGTCTGGATACCGCTGTCTGATTGCTGCTGCTGATACTTTCCGGGCTGCTGCTGTGGAGCAGCTCAAGGTTTGGGCAGAGCGAGCAGGGGTAGAGGTAATCGCCAATCCCTCTCCCAATGCCGATCCGGCAGCGGTGGTTTTTGACGCCATCACAGCCGCCAAGGCCAGGGGCACAGAGCTGCTGTTGGTGGACACGGCAGGCCGTCTGCAAAACAAGAAAAACCTGATGGACGAGCTAGCCAAGATCCGCCGCATCGTTGACAAAAAAGCTCCCGAAGCCAAAGTAGAAAGCCTTCTGGTGCTGGATGCCACCCAAGGGCAAAACGGGTTGCGCCAAGCCGAGGTGTTTGCCGAGGCTGCCAAGTTGAGCGGTGTGATCCTGACTAAGCTGGATAGCACCGCCAAGGGGGGGATTGCCCTGGCCATTACGCAGCAGATGAACCTGCCCATCCGCTTTATCGGCGCCGGAGAGGGGCTAGAAGATCTGCGGCCTTTTTCCAGCTACGAGTTTGTGGAAGCTCTTCTAAGCGAGTATTGAGGCACCCCCTCTCTGAGAAGGGCCATTGTGAAGGAGCATGACTCTAGTCAATAATAAGCTCAACTATACTGAAAATAATGTATAATATGTTCAGTACGGATTACTACCAGTTGATCTTTCTGTTTACTTTCGAGTCTGCCAACATGGTAGCCAAAGCAAAGCAGAAAATTGGTAGTAAGACGACACGGAAACTGCGCTTTGGGTATTCTACTCAAAGCTTTGCGGGATACCGCCATTCTGGTTGGAAACAAACAGAATGCTATCGCTGCATAGTTGAACAGTGATGTTCAGCAGTGTTCAGCGTAAATGTATCAGACACACAGATCCAGGCTTTGTTGGGCGTCGCCCCCGCTTTCTGCCCTGGAGTGCTGCAGTGGTGGGGGCAGGTTTGCTTTGGGCCTGGAGCGGGCATCGCTGGATCCAGAGCGGGTTGAACCTGGTTCGGGCGGGATCCGCGCAGGATACAGAAGCTTTGCAGGAATTTGTAACCACCTTGGCTCAGGTGTTGTCGGGGGTGCTGGGCTTTACCCTCTCGGTGGTGGCCATTGTGGTGCAGTTGAGCGCGGATCGCTTCACGCCAAAGGTCACGGAGCTGTTTTTGCGCGAGAAAGTCAATTTCTACCTCTTCTTTTTCCTGATTCTGGCCAATGTGGTCAGTTTGTGGAGTTCGGCAGCCCTGAGCCTTTACGTTCGTGTTGGCGTTGCGGAGCAACACCCTCCAGGGTTGCTCGTCGGGCTGAATCTGCTGCTGGGCACAGCTTCGTTTTTGATGCTGATCCCCTACTTTCGCTTCGTGTCTCACTTTTTGCAGCCGGCTTCGATTATCCATCGCATTGAGCAGCAAGTGCGGCAGGCCATCCTGGGATCCCTTGCTTCCAGGAGATCAGGATCGGACTCCGGATCCAAGAGGGGCTATTTCTCCCGTTGTTCACTGCAACTGCGGCCTCGTCACGACAACGTTGTGCAGCAACAGCGATGCGCAGGAATACAGGGTGCCGTAGGCATAGCAACAGAGCAGCACTCTCCAATGGGCGAATGCTCGCCAGCTCATCAGCGCTGCCTCTCGGCTCTGGATGAAATCAAAAGCATCGCCACCAGCGCTCTCCGCCAACAGGAGGGAAGCATTCTCTTGGAAGCCTTGGATAGCCTGAAGTCTCTATGGGTCTTCTATGCCGCTCACAAAGCACAACTGCCCCCTGCCTGGTTTCTCTTTACCCCGGCTCTGCGGCGGGATCCGGACTTTGCTTCGGTGGATAGGGGCCTGCTGGGCCGGATCGAGGCAGAAGGATCCTGGCTGGAGCTGATCGCGTAAGCGGGACGGAGTCCTTAGATCCTGCGGCAGTATCAAGCCTTATTTGCCGATCGCGTAAGCGGGACGGAGTCCTTAGGGCTAAACGGCATGCGCCAGGCGAGCACCCTGGTGGCCATTCACAGCCGGGAGCTGGGGATCCGCGCCCTGGAAGCCCAACAACTCACGGTAGCGGGGTGGGTGATCAAGTTTTTCAATACCTATCTGCGGGCCGTCATCAACGCGCGAGACATCCGCAGCGGCTACAACCTGCTCAAGCAGTACCGCTTGTTGGCCGAGGCAGCCCTACAACACCGCCAGTCGGCTCTGGTCTTGCAGATTGTTGGCTACTTTCGCTATTACAGCCTGATTGCCTACAAAGCTGGCCTCTTTTTCCTATCGCGTAAGCGGGACGGAGTCCTTTCTGAAACCTTTGGCTTTGATCTGGGAATGTTGGCCCAGTCGAGCTGTGCTCTGGGCTCTGAAACAACGGAAGCCATTGTGCAAGCCTTGTTACGCCTGGATCAAGACCCCGTTCGCGTCAGCGGGACGGAGTCCTTAAGCGAGCAACAGGAAACCACCCTGCGTGGGATCCGCAAAACCCAAGTCCGCTTGGCAGCCTATCGCGTCAGCGGGACGGAGTCCTTTTTCCTCAGTCGTGGCCGGGAGGACTGGGCCAGGCTGTTCGCGTAAGCGGGACGGAGTCCTTAGAGCTCCTCTGGATCTCTGGAGCTTCCCTAAAAAATTCTGCCGATCGCGTAAGCGGGACGGAGTCCTTGTCTAGTCTGGTTAGAGCCGCCCCTTGCTGACTTGTCCCATCGCGTTAGCGGGACGGAGTCCCATGCGTCCTTTCGGCAACCCCAACCGTCTGGGCAGTTCTCCTAGCCGCAGATCCCTGCCGGGATCCAGCTCCTTCGTTCAGTTTCGCCGCGACCCACACCTAGTGCCCTTTTGGGGCCTAAGCCTACTAGTCATGGGCCTGGCGGTGCCCCTGTTTGTGCTTTCGGGGGCGGATCCCAGTTTGGCTGGCTGCGACGAGAGCTTTTATGCCCAAATGGCCCGCGAGCTGCTGCGGGGAGGGCATTGGCTGGGGCCCACTTTTTTGGGGGAGCCTTTTTTCGAGAAACCCCCTCTGCTCACCTGGAGCGTGGCCCTCAGTTTTGCCCTGTACGGGGTAAACGAGTGGGCAGCGCGGCTGCCAGGGATCCTCGCTGCTTTGCTCTCCATTCCCCTGGTGGGTTGGATTGGGTGGTTTTTTTTGCCGATGCGGGCGGCCTTTTTGGGGATGGCGGTTTTGCCCCTGTGCTACCTCTGGGTGCAGCAGGGGCGGCTGGTGGGGCAGGATGTGCCCTTGACCTTTCTGGAGCTGCTGGGGATCCTGGGGCTGGTCAACGGTATCCGCGGCCACAGGGTTTGGTTTTGGCTAACCGGAGTGGCCTTCGGGCTGGGCCTGCTGATGAAAAGTGCCATGATCCTGCTGCCGGGGGCGGCTTTGATCCCCTATCTCGTGCAGCAACGGCGCCGCTGGATGGGATCCGCCCCATTTTGGCTGGCGCTTGGGCTGGGCTTGGGGATTTTTGGCCTCTGGCTAGGTCCAGCCATGCAGGTGTATGGCCCACAGGTGCTGACCACCCTGGTGGGGAAGGTGTGGGATCTGGGGCAAGAGCCCTTCCATGCGGATGCCACCGGCTGGTACTACCTTTGGCACATTCCCGTTCATGGCTTCCCGTGGACGGTTTTGGCTTTGGTGGGTGGCTTTCTCCTGGTGCGCCAGCAGCCGGGATCCACGCTGCTGATCTGGTCTTTCCCCCTGCTGCTGCTGTTGTTGTTGCAGCTTTATCCCACCAAAACCCCCTACTACACCGTGCAGCTTTACCCTTGGCTGGCTCTCTTGGCCGGGGTAGCCTTGGATCAAGCGTTGGCTATGCGGGGTCGCGTCAGCGGTGCGGATCGCGTTAGCGGGACGGAGTCCTTGCACTTAAAGCCCCGTCTGGCCCAGGTGCTCTCTTGGGGACTGGCAGCGGTGGGGCTGTTGCTGTTGGGTTTGGGGGTGGCCGTCCGGCTGGGCGTAGACGGTCTGGAGCTCCTACAGCCTCATGCTTGGCCGCTGGTGGTGATGGGTGTTTTGTACCTCTTGCTGCCAGGGATCTGGAGTTGGCGGCGGGTGTTGCGCTGTGCCGGCAGTCTGTGGGTGGGAACCCTCTTGTTGGCCGGGATCCTCGCCATGATCACCATCGTCTTGCGGCCTGATTTTGGCAATTTCAGCCCTGCTTTTGCCCAAATGGATTGGAACCAAATGCTGCCCCCGTCCGTTCGCGCTATTCGGACGGAGTCCTCGACAGAGGCTGGGGAGACGGTGGTGGATATTGGCCGCAGCGGCTTGCCGGATGTCTGTCAGGCCCAGGCCATCGCTTTTTATACCCCTAATCCGGGGAGATGGGTGGATGATCAGGCTCTGCAACGAGGGGAATATGGAGACTACCTTTGGGTTTCTCCGGTGCAGGCAGAACAGGTGGAGATCCGGGATTTGGGGTTACAACCTCTGGCGGAGGTGGAGGGCTGGCAACTGGTGCGCCGTTTGGATCCCCTCTTGGAGCAGGGCAGCGGGGAGCCTCTTTGAGTTTAAAAATCTTAAGTTTAAGAATCCTAGGAAGTGTTAAAGCATGGCGGGAATAGCGGAATCGGGCCGGTCGTGGGTGTCTCTAGAGCGTACCTGGGTAATCCAGGGATTGGCTTGGCTGGCAGCGCTGCTATTTGTGGCGGGGGTGATCCTGCTGGCGGGGGCTTCACCTCTCCAGGTGGCGGCCAGCATGTGGCAGGGGGCCTTCGGCACTGAAGCTCAGTTTGGCCGGGTTTTGGCAACGCTGGCTCCCCTTGTCCTCTGCTGCTGTGGGCTGGTGTTTACGTTTGTTGCCGGTCTCTACAACTTGGGCATCGAAGGGCAAATGGTGGTCGGGGCAATTGCGGCCACGTTTCTGGTGCGTCTGGAAGCGGGATGGTTGCCGCCGCCACTGGCCATTACCTTGGCGCTTTTGGCCGGGATCCTGGGGGGGGCGGGCTGGGGCCTGTTGGCTGGGATCCTGAATGTGTGGGGGCGGGTCAACGAGATCTTCGCTGGGCTGGGGCTGAATTTTGTTGCCCAAGGTTGGGTGCTCTACCTGATCTTCGGCCCTTGGAAAAGGCCGGGGGTGGCTTCCATGAGCGGGACGGAAGTGTTGGATCCCCGTCTGTGGTTGCCCACCTGGGGGCGGTCAGAGGCCAGTCCGGTGGCGTTGCTGCTGGCCCTGTTGGCTTTGGCCCTGACGGTGCTGGTGGTGGGCAACACTCGCTTCGGCCTGCAGTTGCGGGCGGTGGGGAAAAACCCTGTAGCTGCTTTCCGGTTGGGGATCCCGGCTACCCGCAGGTTGCTCATGGCATTTGCCTGCTGTGGGGGCTTAGCAGGGCTGGCGGGCGCCTTGCAGGTGTTGGCTCTGTTCCATCGCCTCATCCCCAATATCTCCAGCAATTTGGGCTTTCTGGCCTTGTTGGTGGTGATGCTGTCAGGCTTTAACCCCCTGCTGATTTTGCCGATTGCCTTTTTCTTCAGCAGTCTTAACATCGGCAGCTTGCAACTGCCTCTCTCTTTGCAATTGGAGTCTTCTTTGGCCGGTGTGATTCAGGGATCCCTGGTGTTGTTCGTCTTGCTGGCCCAAGGGATCAGCCGCCGCTATTTCCTTGGGAAAGGTTAATGGCTTCGGCGATTTCTGGGATCCCTTTGCGTTAGCGTTGCGCAACAACGAGATTTAACTCCTATCGCGGGGGAAAACTTTGGATTTTTCTGCTCAGGACAGTGGTGCGGTTCCTCTGCCGTAGGCATAGCACCATCAACATCGGGAAATAAGGTTATCGTAGAAGGATGAATCGGACATCCCCTTTTTCAAATCGACCGCTCATCGGCGTTACCACCCGCAACCGCAATGACGAGGGAGACTTTGTAGCGCCAGGCCGTTATGTGGATGCCATTCGTGCTGCCGGAGGGATCCCTGTTCTTTTTCCCCCAGGCGAAAGCGAACCCCAGGTTTTGCTGTCTTGGGTGGATGGCCTGGTGTTGACCGGTGGCGGCGACCTCTGCCCCAGCACCTATGGAGAGGATCCGCAACATCCCCAGGTGCGCTATGTGAACGCGGAGCGGGATCGATTTGAGGTGGCCTTGGCTCAGGCCGTGCTGGCCCAGGGGATCCCTGTTTTAGGCATTTGCCGGGGGATGCAATTGTTAAATGTGGTCAGTGGCGGCAAGCTGATCCCCCATGTGCCTGATGTGTACGACGAGCTGGATCACTTCAACCCCGCTGATCGCAAGCCCATTCGCCACAATGTCAGCCTGATCCGCTCCACACGGCTACACCAAATCGTCGGCGCAGAAGAAATCTCTGTGGTCTCTTGGCACCATCAGGCCATCCGCGATGTGCCCTCAGGTTGGCGTTTGGCTGCCCGTTCTCGAGATGAGCTGATCGAGGCCATTGAACACGAAACCCACCCCTGGGCTGTTGCCGTGCAGTGGCACCCCGAGTTCACCTTTGAAGAAGCCGAGCACTTCCGTCTGTTTCAAGCCTTTGTGCAGGCAGCACTGCGTTTTTCCCCGCGCCTAGCTGGCCTGCTGCCCAACCCTGAGCCCGTACCCCAAGTCGCCTGAGGAAGGTTCCCGGCCAGAGGACAGTCCTGCCGTTGGAGAATCATCCAACAGTTATCCCGTCAGTTATCCCGTGCTAACTTCTAGGCGGTGCCCCCTTGTCAAGAAGCGCCGTTGTCGCTACGCGACGCTAACGCGAACGCGGTAGCGGGACGGAGTCCTTTCCCGTCAGGATGCCGTGGGCATATGAACAGGGAGCGACCGCTGGAGAGGGTTGTCTCTCTAGGGCTGGCTTTTGCCAGCTCAGCTCTTTTGGGTGCCTGCGGCGAGTGGAACTCTTCCCGAGCAGACCGGGTCAGTTGCCTAGCGATGCCTTTGTGCGCCTTTACGATGCCATCGGCAATGAACTCTGGAGCCACCAGTTTAGAACCCCTGACCAAGAAAACTGGGTTGCAAGCCCTGCCCTTAAGGGCGGCTTTTACTTCATCGCTACGTGACGCTTTCGCGGACGCCTGCGGCGGCGCAGAGCGCTATAGTCTGTCTTAGTTGGGGCACCGGTGAAAGTAAGTGTATCGCGTCCGCAGGCTCAAGTTAGGAACTTCCCCACAGTTGCACCAGTTGGCTTTGGCAGCAGGCCAGCTGTATTCCCAAACCCTCGTTTCCTTTTGGCGGGTAGTCCGTAAAAAAGGTTTGTGGTTGAAACCCGCAAGCTTAATGCGCTGGTTCCCCAACAGCCCAGAAAATGAGCTCCATGCCCACAGTGCTGACGCCGCAGTGCAGAGCTTCTGTGCTGCCCTGAAATCCTGGCGCAGCCGCCGCAACAGCGACCCCACCGCCAAGCCCCCCAAAAGACGGCGGCGCTACTTCAAGGTCATCTGGAAGTCCTCTGCCATTAGGGTTCGGGGTGGGAAGTTAGTTCTTTCCAACGGCAAGACCAACCCGCCTGTGGTCATTTCTTGGGCGTGGGAGACTCCAGTCTAAGTAGAAATCGGCTGGGACGGCAAGCAGTACGAGCTGCGGGCCTGCTACGACCCCAGCAAACGGCAGGCGGAGAGGAAAGAAGAGGAAACACCAAAGGCCGGGGAAGTGGCAGGGGTGGATTTGGGAGAAGTGCATCTGGCCGTTGCCCACGATGGGAAGGAAACTTTCATAGCCAACGGGCGGTTGCTGCGTTCCCAAAGGCGTTACCAGAACAAGCTGAAGGGCAAGCTCTCCAGGCTAATGGCTCGCAAGAAGAGAGACTCACGGCGGTGGAAGCGGTTAGTTCGTTCTAAGCAGCGTCAGTTAGCTAGGCTGGCAAAGCAGATGGCGGACATTCTCCACAAGCAGACGACCAGGTTGGTCTCCACGCTCCAAGCAAGAGGCGTGCAGACGGTTGTGATTGGGGACATCCGGGATATCCGGCGGTCGGCCCAGTACAACAAGGTAGCCAACCAGAAAATCCACCAAATGCTGTCGGGACAGGTGCGGCGGATGCTCACCTACAAGGCAGAGCAGTTGGGGATGCGGGTGGTGTTGCAAGAGGAGCGGTACACCTCGCAGAAGTGCCCGCGCTGCAACATGCTCCACAAGCCCAGTGGTAGGGAGTATCATTGCCGAGCCTGTGGCTTTAGGTTTCACCGCGACGGTGTGGGTGCAGTGAATTTGAGACGGAAGTATCTGGGGCAGTTCGATGTCCCAGTAGTTGGGGTGATGGCATCCCCCATTGGGTTGAGGTATTGGCCTCACGCCCAATGTAGCCCGGCAAGTGAAAGTCGTTTCACAAACCGGGAAAGAATCCCTCGCCTTTAGGCGGGAGAGAATGTCAATGGATCGGTTCTCTTGCTTCGGATAGAAGGGGAAATCTTTGGGTGGCGGGGGTAACTTGGGGAGCCTTTCCTGACCAACCCCGATCGCGTCAGCGGGACGGAGTCCTTGCGGGCATGAAAGATGTCTTTGTACTCAAATACGCTCGTTAGGCTGAGGCTTTGCCAGGGCGGGATCCCTCTGCGGCAGCTCAACACCCCAGTAGCCAGCAGAAAGCTGCCCCATGCTAGGCTCTAGGCGGTGCTGCCCTAGTCGGCAAGGGGGGACTTGAAGGATATGAAAAAAAGGGTGGGCAGGGTAGTTTTCGCAAGTGCTTTAACTTTTTTTGCCAGTTCAATTCTTCTGAGAGCCTACGGTTCGCATTCAATCGAGTGGGCTCGCCAGTTCGGAACTCCTGCGAATGAGGTGGCTGACTCTATTGCTGTCGATCGCGCCAGCGGTGCGGAGCACTTTCGCGCCAGCGGTGCGGAGCACTTTCGCGCCAGCGGTGCGGAGCACTTTCGCGCCAGCGGTGCGGAGCACTTTGGACAGGGCAATGCTTGGGTAGCGGGAACCACTACGGGAGCCCTTCCTGACCAGTTGAGCGCTGGGAGCTGGGGTGCTTCTGTGCTTCAAGTACAGTCGCTAAGCCTGAGCTTCCTTCCCTTGGGAGAGCGGCCATGCACCGAATAGCTGCTTTGCCAGGGGGATGGGATCCTTCCCAATCCGGCGTCATTTTCTTGGAGCAGGATCCCGCTCCCATCGTTATCCTTTCGGCAGCCGATACGGATCTCACGGCCTTGAGCGCAGCCCTGCGCCTGTTGCCCGGCGATTTTCCGGCGGTGCGGGCGGCCAATTTGTTGCAGTTGCAACAGCCCCTAAGCCTGGATGACTATGCCGAGAGGGTGCTGCGGCGGGCGCAGGTGGTGCTCCTTCGCCTGTTGGGGGGAAGGGCCTACTGGAGCTATGGCCTGGAGGTAGCCAAGCAGGTGGCCGCCGAGGAGGGATCCACCCTGATCGTCATTCCTGGGGACGATCGCCCCGACTGGGATTTGGTGAGCCATTCCACTGTGCCCCTGGCGGTGGCGGATCGGGTGTGGCGGTACTGGCTGGAGGGGGGAGCGGAGAATGTGGCTGCCTGTCTGCTGTTGCTGGCTGGGGAGTTCCTAGGGGGCCAATATTCGGCGCCGGATCCTCAAGTGCTGCCTCGTCTAGGGATCTATCAACCCCCCATAGCTCCGCTGGCGGATCCCCAAGCTCCCAAGGTGGGGATTTTACTCTACCGGGCCCATGTTCTGGCGGGGAATACAGAGCCGGTGGATCAATTGGCAAAAGCCTTGGTGGAGCGGGGGCTGCAGCCTCTGTGCCTTTACACCTACAGCCTTCAAGATCCCGACTTGCCCCAGGCCATTCGGGATCACTTTGGCGGCCAGATTGACCTGTTGCTCAACACCACCAGTTTTTCGCTGGCGCGGTTGGACAGCCACCAGCCCGATGTAAGCCTGTGGCAGGAATTGGATGTGCCCGTTTTGCAGGTAATCCTTAGCAGCGGATCCCGCCAGAGCTGGGAGAACTCCACGCGGGGATTGGGGGCGCGGGATCTGGCCATGAATGTGGCTTTGCCGGAGGTGGATGGGCGCATCATCAGCCGCGCCATTTCCTTCAAAGCGGTTCAACAGCGGGATCCCCACTTGCAAACGGAGGTGGTGGCCTACGTGGCTGTGCCGGATCGGGTGGAGTTTGTAGCCGATTTGGCGGCCAACTGGGTGAAATTGCGGCGTACCCCCCCTTCCCAGCGGCGACTGGCTTTGATCCTGGCCAACTACCCCAGTCGGGACGGGCGACTGGCCAATGGGGTGGGTCTGGATACCCCTGCCAGTTGTGTGGAAATTCTCAAAGCTTTGGCGGGAGCTGGCTACTCAGTAGATCCCCTGCCCCAGACTGGAGATGAACTCATCCATTGGCTAACCGAAGGCCAGACCTACGACCCCTTGGGATCCCTGCGCCCGGCTCGGCAATGCCTTTCTGCTGCCCTTTATCGAGAGTGGTTTGCCCGCTTGCCTGAGCCCATCCAGACCGACCTCGTCCGGCAGTGGGGGGATCCGCCCTCTCGAGATATTCCCGTGGTGGGACTGCAGTTAGGGCAGGTGTTTGTAGGCATTCAGCCCCCGCGAGGCTATGACCGGGATCCGTCCTTGAACTACCATGCCCCGGATCTGGTGCCCCCCCATGAGTACCTGGCTTTTTACCTGTGGCTGCGGCAGGTCTTCGCCGTTCAAGCGGTGGTGCATGTGGGCAAGCACGGCAACTTGGAATGGCTGCCTGGCAAGGGATCCGCCCTTTCCGCCACCTGCTACCCGGAGGTTGCTCTGGGGCCAATGCCCCACTTCTACCCCTTCATCGTCAACGACCCAGGAGAGGGATCCCAGGCCAAGCGGCGAGCCCAGGCAGTGATTATCGACCACCTCACCCCGCCCCTTACCCGCGCCGAGCTGTACGGCCCCCTGGCGGACTTGGAACGGTTGATGGATGAGTACGTGCAGGCCCAACAGATGGATCCAGGCCGCTGCCCGCTGATTCGCGCCCAGATTCAGGAGCTGGTTCGAGCCGAGCATCTAGACCAGCAGTTCAACTTGGAAAAAGAAGAAGATTGGAATCGCCTGGATGGCTATCTTTGCGAGCTAAAAGAATCCCAGATTCGCGATGGGCTGCACATCTTTGGTCGAATCCCTGCCGGTGAGCAGCTTGTTGATCTGGTGGTAGCCCTGGCCCGCTACCCTGGCCACGGGCAACTGGGGATTACTCAGGCCATTGCCCGCGATTGGGGATGGGACTGGGATCCCTTGACCGCCGATCTAACGGATCCCTGGCCAGACAAACCGCCAGCCCAGTAGCTATTCCAGTTTCAAATACGGTTTGCCCTAGCTCCCCTCTCCCTCTGAGAGAGAGGTCGGCGGTGAGAGATTCAAAAGGAGTTGATTGGGATCCCCTCTCAACTCCTCCTGAGCTACCACTTGAACAAAAATTGAAGCAACCTAGAGAGACGGCTGGATCCTGGTGCTGCGCTTCAAAACAAGCTCAACTGAGAATCCCTTGCCCAGCACCGGGAAGCCTCAGCAGGCGTTTCAATAGCGAGATTGAAAACTCCGCCGCCGCTCGCCGCCACTGTTCGCGTTACCAGAGCGGAAACCTGAGGTGGGGCGTTCTTCTCGCGGGCGAGCTTTGTTCACCTTGAGGTCGCGCCCCATCCATTCCGCCCCATCCAGCGCAGCAATGGCAGCCTGCTCCTCTGCTTCAGAGCTCATTTCCACAAACCCGAAGCCCCGAATGCGGCCTGTCTCACGGTCAGTGGGGATCTGCACCCGCTTCACAGAACCGTACTCAGCAAAAACAGCGGTCAAATCCGCTTCTGTCACCTTAAAGGAAAGGTTGCCAACATAAATCGACATAGACGATCTCCGAAAGAGAGAGTAACAAAGGGTGAGATGTTCGGAGAGCCGTCTGCCAATACAAAACGTGAAAATCCGTCAAGACTAGAAGAAACGAGCACTACAACCGACAACGATCTCGTCCCCTATCCTAACACAGAAGTAGGGGCTCGCCACCCCGATTTTTCCAAATCCTGGGAAGATTGCCTTCATCACCCCGCCGCTCTGCCTGCGCTGATGCCATCTCAGCCCAGCTTCTCCAGCCTGGATCCCAGTAACCTCATCTGGGCTTCCAGCTCCGCCAGTTGCTCCTGACTGGCTTGCACCACTTCAGGGTTGGCCCGGTTGAGAAAATTGGGGTTCTCTAGGCGAGCGCGGATCCCTTGGGCCTCTTTTTCCAGCTTGGCCAGGTCTTTTTGCAGCTTGGCCCGCAGCGCTTCCACATCCACCAGTCCTGCCAAGGGCATCAGCACCTGCACCGTGCCCACCACTGCAGCCGCCACCTGTTTGGGCTCCGTGGCCAGGGATCCCGTAATCTCCAAAGCCTCGGCCTTAACCAGATCCCAGATATAAGCTTGGGCAGCCGTCAGGATCCGCTGCTCGGCGGGATCGGTAGTGAGCAAAAGGGCCCTGATGGTCTGATGGGGCTTGAGGCCGGTTTCTGCCCGCAGGTTGCGCAGGCTGGTAATGGTTTGGATCACCAAGCCAAACTCCCGCTCCAGTTGAGGGTCAATCCAACTGGGATCCGGGGTGGGATAGGGCTGCACAGAGATGGAAGTGGTTTGATTGACCTGGGTGAGAAGCTGCCAGATCTCCTCGGTGATGTGGGGCATCCAGGGGTGCAGCAGTTTGAGAATGGTTTCCAAAACGGTGGCCAGCACCTGCTGCGCTGCGCGTTTGGAAGCCAGGTCTTCTCCCCGCAGCCGGGGCTTGACCAGCTCGATGTACCAGTCGCAAAAGTCATCCCAAATGAGAGAGTAGAGCAGGCGCGCCCCCTCGCCCAGGCCATAGGCTTCCAGCTCGGCGATGACTTGGGTGGCTGTGGAGTGCAGCCGCGACAGGATCCAGCGATCGGCCAGCTCCAGCGCTTCAGGAACAGGGGATCCCAGTTGGGCAGGGGTTTGTCCCTGCAAGTTCATCAGCACAAAGCGGGAGGCGTTCCAGATCTTGTTGGCAAAGTTGCGGGCAGCTTCTACGCTGGCGCTCTCACCGGTCTTGCGGTCATAGGCCAGGCGGATATCCTGCCCTGCCCCCACCACCTCTTTGACCAGGGCATAGCGCAGGGCGTCGGTGCCGTATTTGTCCAGCAGCTCCAGGGGATCGATGCCATTTCCCTTGGTTTTGGACATTTTCGCCCCGTGCTCATCCCGCACCAGGCCATTGATGTACACATCTTTGAAGGGGATCTGGCCGGTAAATTGGGATCCCATCATGGCCATGCGGGCCACCCAGAAGAAAATGATGTCAAAGCCCGTGGACATCAGGGAGTTGGGATAGTAGCGTTTGAAGTCCTCGGTTTCTTCTGGCCAGCCCAGGGTTGAAAAGGGCCACAGAGCAGAGCTAAACCAGGTATCCAGCACATCGGGATCCTGTTCCACCCGCTCAACTTCTGGGCCAAACTTTTCCCGTGCCTTGAGCAGCGCTTCCTCGCCGTTGCGGGCCACCACAAAAGCTTGGGGATCCTCGAGAAGCTGGCCATTGAGGACTGGATACCAAGCTGGGATCTGATGGCCCCACCACAACTGCCGAGAAATGCACCAGGGGCGCAGCTTTTCCAGCCAGCCCGTGTAGACTTTGGTCCAGCGCTCAGGGATAAAGCGGGGGCTATTTCGTTGGTATTCCTCTTCCAAACAGCGAGCCCCCATCCCCGAGACATCGCAAAACCACTGAATGGAAAGCAAAGGCTCGATGGGCACGCCGCCGCGGTCGCTGTGGGGAACGGTGTGGGTGTAGTCCTCCACCTTCTCCAGCAGGCCATGTTCGGCAAACCACTGCACCACCTTTTCTCGGGCCACAAAGCGATCTAGGCCGGTGAAAGGATCCCCGTTTTCGTTGAGGGTGCCGTCTTTATTGAGGATGTTGATGAAGGGCAATTGGTGCCGTTTGCCGATTTCAAAGTCGTTGGGGTCGTGGGCCGGGGTAATTTTCACACACCCGGAGCCAAAGGAGGGATCCACATACTCATCCGCAATGATGGGGATGAGGCGATTTTTAATGGGCAGGCGAATGAACTGGCCGATGAGATGGCAATAGCGCTCGTCTTGGGGGTTCACCGCCACCGCCGTATCCCCCAGCATGGTCTCGGGCCGAGTGGTGGCCACCACCAGATACTGGCTGGGATCCTCGGCCAAGGGATAGCGAAAATGCCACAGGTGGCCCTTGACCTCTTTGTCGTCTAGCTCAATGTCTGACACCGCCGACTGGGTGGCCGGGCACCAGTTCACCAAATACTCGCCCCGGTAAATCAACCCCGCCTCGTATAGCCGCACAAACGCCTCGGTTACCGCCCGGCTCAGCCCCTCGTCGAGGGTAAAGCGATCCCGCGTCCAGTCCAGCGAGAGACCCAGCCGCCGCAATTGGCTCTTGATAGCTCCCTGCGACTGCTCCTTCCAAGCCCAAGCTCGCTCCAGAAAAGCCTCTCGGCCCAGATCGAAGCGGGTCTTGCCCTCTTGGCGCAGTTGGTTTTCCAGGATGGTGTGCACGGCGATGCTGGCATGGTCTGTGCCGGGCAGCCAGAGCACGTTGTAGCCGCGCATGCGCTTGTAGCGCGTCACCACATCCGGCAGGGTAAAGGCAAAAGCATGGCCCATGTGCAGGTTGCCCGTCACATTGGGCGGGGGCAGCACCATGCTAAAGGCCTCTCCCGGCGCCTTGGGATCCGCCACGTAAAAGCCCTTCTCCTCCCAAAAGCGCTGCCACTTCGGCTCGGTCTCGAAGGGGTTGTACTGGCTGGGCAGGTTGGCGAGGGAAGGTGCAGCAGTCATGCGGGGGCTGGGTTGCTCAAAGGACTACCCTAACTAGGTTAGCAAGCTTACTCCCAGCCGTCGGGTTTTCTTTTGGGGGGGTGGGCTTTGCTGGGGATCTCTCTTGACCTTGTAGTTAGCTACAGGGTTTAGGCTAAGAGAGCTTCTGGAGAGAGGGTAGAGAACCCGGCATGTCTGAGCTGCTGCGGGTGGGTCAGGTAGCCGAGAAGTTGGGCATCAGCCCCCAAACCCTCTACTTCTACGAGCGCCTGGGGCTCATCCCCAAGCCCCGTAGGACAGAGGGGGGCTACCGCCTCTACGGAGAAGCTGAGCTGGAGCGGCTAGCTTTCATTGCCCGCGCTAAGGCTTTGGGACTTACCCTGGCCGAGATCAAAGAATTGCTCCTGCTTCAGGAGAACGGGCAAGCCCTGCCCTGTTGGCAGGTGTACGTAAAGCTAACTGAAAAACTAAGACAAATCGACAAGTCAATCGCCCATCTACAGGAACTCAGAGGGGAGTTATCGACACTCATTGAAAAGTGTCAACAAAAATTTTCTGAGCAGGAGAAAAGTTCCTCTTGCGCTATCTTTCAACAGCAACAGCTTAATAACCCATGACAAGAGAACCCTTTTTCCCATTTTCTGCTAAAGCTTGGCAGCCCTTGTGTCCAAAGAGCGGGGAGCAAGGGATCCCGATTCAACTGATTACGCTGAAGAGCCTTCTGTCTTGTCAGGCTTTGGAGCAACTTAATGCTAACGCCAGCTATGCGTTTTGTCGGGATCCCCTTTGCCCCGTCGTCTATTTTTCTGAGGAAGGTCAAAGCTTTGGGGTTGACGACCTCAAGGTTCCCGTCTTTCAAAAAGAAAGTGGCGAGAAAGAAAGTGGCGAGGACGTGCCTGTCTGCTACTGTTTTGGATGGACGCGCCGGCGCATTTGGCAAGAGCTCCAGGGATCCAAAACGCCCCAGGCTATCCTCGAGGGGATTGCCGACCACATCAAAGCCAGGGGCTGTGGCTGTCAGGTGAACAACCCGCAGGGATTTTGCTGTCTGGAAAACGTCAGACAAGTCATCTTGGAGATGCGGCAAAGGAAGGCTGAGGAACAAAACCCGATTATTGGCTGAAATAGGCGTTGAGCCATTCCAGACATTCCATAAAGTAAAACACCAGCGGCCCGGTAAAGACGTAGCTATCGCCCCGATCCAAAATGCCGCCGTGGCCGGGAATGAGATCCCCGGAGTCTTTTACTCCCGCATCTCGTTTCATGAGGGACTCGGTGAGATCCCCCAGCAGGCTAGTTAACCCAATCAAAAACCCCAGCACGCTGCCGCTCAGCCAGCTCCAGGGCCAGCTCAGAGCGTGGGCTCCGGCCACGGCCAGGGTCATGCTGGCGGCAATCCCGGCTACCGCCCCTTCCACCGTCTTTTTCGGGCTGAGGATGGAGAGCTTGGTGCGCCCAAAGGCCCGACCACACAGGTAGGCCCCTACATCTGCGGCGATCACGCAGCCAATGGCCAGCAGCGTAATCCATAGCCCTTCGCCCAGCCCTTGCGCAAAAGACAAGGCCCTGACCCGAATCCAGAAGCTGGGCAGCAACGCACAGTAGAACAACCCCAAAATCGAGGTGGCAATATCGGCAATGGTGGCCACCTTGGGCTTAAAGAGCAAATAAAAACAGATGATCGATCCCGCCACGATAAAGGCAGGGCTGGTCCACTCCGGCCTCACCTGCTGCAAAATCACCAGCACCTGGCTGGAAAACATGGTGGTGCGCATGGCCGGCGCATTGCCTTTGGCTTGCACCAAGCGAAAAAACTCCAACTGGGCCAAAAAAATGATCAGCCCAATGGCTGCAGTAAAATACCAGCCCCCTAGCAGGGTGACCGCCAACGCAAACAACACCGCCGCAAAACCGCTAACCCAACGGGCTCCCATGGGCGCACCCCGTCACGTTGGCTGGCCAAATACCTCTTGCCCCCGGCTCCAGCAGATCGACGTCCAAGCCGAGAGCAGAAGAAACCCCCCCTCTGGTGTTCAAGATTCGCGTTTGCGGGACGGAGTCCTGATGCGGCTGCTGCAATGGAAACGCCTCTTGCCCTAGCCTTTCAGTTTAACTCCCTTGGCCTCGAAACAACCGCTTTCGGCCCTGCAGGATGGGATTTCCAGGTAAGGTGGCAGACAGACTGGAGCATGAGATAATGGGCAAACCGCAAAGCTCACTGCTGACCGCCTAAGATACCTCTGATTCGTTGCACCGCAGCATGGTTCAAGAACTCACTTCGCGCTCCACGACTGCTCGCATTTCTGCCGAAGAGGCTCGTCTTCTCTATGAAGACATGGTGCTGGGCCGCCTGTTTGAAGACAAGTGCGCCGAAATGTACTACAAGGGCAAGATGTTCGGCTTTGTGCATCTGTACAACGGCCAGGAGGCCGTCTCTACGGGGGTGATCAAGGCGCTCAAGCCCACCGACTACGTGTGCAGCACCTACCGCGATCATGTGCATGCCCTCAGCACCGGGATCCCGCCGCGGGCGGTCATGGCAGAGTTGTTCGGCAAGGCCACCGGCTGCAGCAAGGGTCGGGGTGGTTCCATGCACCTCTTCTCGGCGGAGCACAATTTCTTGGGGGGCTATGCCTTTGTGGCCGAAGGGATCCCAGTGGCGACGGGGGCTGCTTTTTCTGCCAAATACCGGGGCACTGACCAGGTAACCGCCTGCTTCTTTGGGGATGGAGCCTGCAACAACGGCCAGTTTTACGAGTGCCTCAACATGGCCGCCCTCTGGAAGTTGCCCATCGTCTATGTGGTGGAAAATAACTTCTGGGCTATTGGCATGGCCCATGAACGCGCCACTTCCGACACCGATATTTACCGCAAAGGCCCGGCTTTTGGCATGCCCGGCTACCAGGTGGATGGGATGGATGTGCTAGCAGTGCGAGAGGCCGCCCAACAGGCCATCGCCCGCGCCCGTGCCGGAGAAGGCCCCACCTTGCTGGAGTGCATCACCTATCGTTTCCGGGGCCATTCTCTGGCCGACCCTGACGAGCTGCGCAGTCCTGAGGAAAAAGAGTTCTGGCGGCAGCGGGATCCCATCAAGCAACTGGAACGCTATGCCCTGGAGCACAACCTAATGACCGAGGCAGACTTCCAAGCCATCCACGCGGAGGTCAGCGCCGTGATTGAGGACGCGGTTCTTTTTGCTCTGGAAAGCCCAGAGCCAACCCTGGACGAGCTGCACCGTTTTGTCTTTGCCGAAGACGAGTAGATCCTGGCCACTTCCCCAGTAGCGGGGGAGTCGCTTGCCGGGGGATCCCCACAAGGTTCTCTGGCCAACTCGGGTGGCCCATCCACCTGGCGGAGTGCTGTCCTGCTGGATCCCTCGAGGCTCCTCGAGGATCGGCATCAGAGAAACTTTCTCGAGATCTGCGCGATGGCGCAGATTTTTTTGTAAATATCGCTTCCCATTTGTTTACACAGCTTCATATCATTGAGATATCGAGCATGAGTATTTATTCCCGGTCATGAGCAATTCTCTTGAGTTTCCCTGGCTGTCGGTGCTGGTGCTCTTGCCTCTGCTGGCAGCCTTCGGGATCCCCTTGATCCCCCAGAGCCGTTGGGTGCGTTGGTATGCCCTCGCTGTGGGGGCTTTTGATTTGGGCCTGATGGCCTATGTCTTTGCGCGGCACTATGACCTGCAGGACTTTTCTCTGCAACTGGCGGAGCGCTACGCCTGGGTGCCCCAAATTGGGTTCCACTGGTCGCTGGCGGTGGACGGCCTGTCCTTGCCGCTGGTGTTGCTGTCGGGTTTGATCACGACCCTGTCGATTGTGGCGGCTTGGAATCTCTCCCACAAGCCGCGTTTGTTTTTCTTCCTGCTGCTGCTGATGTACGGCGCCCAGGTGGGCGTATTTCTGGCGCAGGACATGCTTCTATTCTTCCTGATGTGGGAGATCGAGCTGGTGCCGGTCTATCTGCTCATCTCCATCTGGGGTGGGCCGAAGCGCCAGTACGCCGCCACCAAGTTCATCCTCTACACCGCCGCCGCCTCCATTTTTATCTTGGTGGGATCCCTGGCAATGGCCTTCTATGGCGAGGGCTTTAGCCTGGAGATGGCAGAGCTGAGCGCTAAGTCTTACCCGGTGGCCTTGGAGCTGTTGGCCTATGCGGCTTTGCTGATCGCCTTTGGGGTGAAGCTGCCGATTTTCCCGCTGCACACCTGGCTGCCGGATGCCCACAGCGAAGCCTCTGCTCCCATTTCCATGATCTTGGCGGGGGTTCTGCTCAAGATGGGGGGCTATGGCCTGATCCGCATGAATGTGGGCATGTTGTCGGAAGCCCACGTGTACTTCGCCCCGGTGCTGGCGGTGTTGGGTGTGGTGAACATCATTTACGGGGCGTTGGCGGCCTTTGGTCAGAACCATCTCAAGCGGCGCTTGGCCTATTCGTCCATTGCCCACATGGGCTTTGTGTTGATCGGGATCTCCGCCTTCACGGAGCTGGGCATCAATGGGGCAGTGCTGCAGATGATCTCCCACGGTCTGATCGCTGCAGTTTTGTTCTTCCTGACGGGGATCACCTACGAGCGCACCCACACCCTTGCCCTCGACAAGTTGGGAGGGTTGGCCAAGCAGATGCCGAAGGCTTTTGCCCTGTTTACAGCGGGATCCCTGGCCTCTCTGGCGCTGCCGGGGATGAGCGGATTTGTGGGTGAGCTGACGGTGTTCTTGGGCTTGACCACCAGCGATGCCTATGCGCCGACCTTCAAAGCTGGAATTGCCCTGCTGGCGGCAGTGGGTATCATTTTGACGCCCATTTACTTGCTCTCCATGCTGCGTCAGGTGTTCTACGGGGCTCAGGATCCCGGCCTAGTTTTGGAAGATTACCTGGGGGATATGCGCCCGCGGGAAATGGCGGTGGCCCTCTGTCTGCTGTTGCCGATTCTCGGCATTGGCTTCTACCCGCGCCTGGCTACCCAAACCTACGATGTCACGACGGTGGCGGTAGCTGCCCAGTTGCGCAGTGTGTTGGCAACTGAGATTGTGCAGCGGCCTTTCTTCCCCTTGCCAGTGCAATCGGCTCAGGTGGCGGCTTTGCCTCTGGAGGATTAAAGGGGGGTCGAGACTCGGTTCTTCTTTATCTCTATTCCTTACTCTGTCCAGAAGAGCTGGTGTTCGAGGTGCAACCCGACTCAACTTTCAGCTCTTCTTTTGTTTTTTTTAAGTTTTAAGATTGGATTTAGGATCCGGGATGTTCCTGGGCTGGGATTTTCGTGCAGCCGATTGTTCTTGTGCCGTCCATCCTATCGGTGATCGGTGTGGATAGAGTTTTGTTCCATCAGGTTTAGCTGCACCACCAACCACCAGAGGGTTACATCGGAATAGGTTGCCCGGCGCTTGAGCCGAGAAATGGAGTGTACTGGGTTTTGGCTGTCGATCATCCACTCAGAAGCGATGATTTGGCCGCGTTGCTGAGCATTCATTGTTTCTCCCTCCGCTCGCCAACTGCTCAATACTTAGAATGGCTAATATTTAGGATGGCGAATTTGCGCGGGAGCGTGTGAAAAAATATATTACGCAGGGATCCCCAGAGTCGGCTAACTTTCTTAGCAATGAGGATCTCATAGGCCGTTGAGTTGCCGATTTGCCGTCCGGGGATCGGACAAAACGTTGCAAAAGGGGCAAAATGTTGGGCAAGGGGATGCCCCTATCTTCACAAGTCTTAAAACCTGGAAAAATTCCATTTTCTCCTGACTCCTCTGTCTCCCTCCGTCGGCCTTTGCAGCAGCAACCCTTGAGAAGTCTGAGATCCCGATGAGAGCCCCCCAGCCTGCCTCTGCTTTTGGAGAAGTGGTGGAGGCCGACACCACAACCTTTGTGGCCCAGTGCTTCGAGCCGGAACGCCTGACCTTCCCGCCCATGCCTGCTCTCGGCAGTTGGACGCGCTCCCAAGACGAAGAGACCGGCAACCTGATCTATGGCGTGGTTTGCTATGCCGCCATCGCCCCCATCGACACCGTCCATCGCGCCAGGGCTTTGGGCCTCTCCCCTCAGGAGCTGCGGGAGCAACAGCCCCAGATTTTTGCCATGTTGCGCACCGATTTTCGCGCGGCCATTGTCGGCTTTGTCAGCGGGGGACGGGTCTATCAGTACTTGCCGCCACGCCCTCCCCAGATTCACCAGCCGGTTTATCTCTGCTCCGATACGGAAGTGAGGGAGTTCTGCCGCTCTTTCGAGTTTTTGCGCACCCTGCTACGGGTCAACGGGATCCCAACCGATGAGCTGGTGGCTGCCGTGATTCGCCAAACTTACCGAATCCTGAACCGGGATCGCAACTGGCTTCTACAGGCAGGTCGGCAGTTGAGCTGTCTGTTGCGGGGTGATTATGAGCATCTCAGCGCAATTTTACGAAAGATTGAAGCCTAAGCGAAGAAATATTGAGAATGGCCTTGGATCCCTCTGGAATCGAGTCGGGGGGTGATAATCTGAGGCCGTTTCCTAATGAAGTTTATTCCTTTTGTATCCTCTTTCTGCTGTAAAAATGTTTAACAAATTCAATCCTTCTGACAAACCCTCCAAAGGCAATTGGGCAGGTCGCACCTTTTCCGCTGCTACGGGCGCTTCGGTGGCAGCCGGCGTTTGCATTGCCCACGGTCAACCGGCTCATGTGTCACTGTTGGTGGCTTGTTGTGCGACGGTGTTTACCCTCGTTTTGGATGAAATGGGCTGGATCTAGGCTCGGTTTCAACTTCAGCTTTGGTTTTGCTGCATAAGAAGCCGCTCTAAAGCAGAGGCCAACCAATAGGGATCCCTGGCCCTCTGGGTTTGCTGCTTGCGTGAAAGGATCCCTTTGCTGGGTTGGCAACATGCAGCCTTACTTTACCCTGCTTCGCGGGCTGCCCGCACCAACAATCCTGCTGTGATCAGCCCTGCCAGAATAGAGCTACCCCCATGGCTGAACAAAGGCAGGGGCACACCTGTGGTGGGCAGAACCCCGGTGACCACGCCGATGTTCATCAGTGACTGACCCACCAAAAACATCAGGCAGCCGCAGGCTACTAAGCGAATGGTCAACTCCCGACAGCGCCCCATCACCCGCCAGCCCAGCAGAGTGTAGAAGGTCAGCAACCCCAGAAAGAACAGGGATCCGGCCAAGCCAAACTCTTCTGCATACACCGAGAAGATAAAGTCGGTGTATTGGATGGGCAGGTAGAACAGCTTTTGCTGGGAGAGGCCATATCCCTTGCCCCACAGGCCGCCAGAGCCAATGGCCAACAGACTTTGCACCAGCTGGTAGCCATCCCCTTGGGCGTTACTCCAGGGATCCAAAAAGGCCAAGATGCGCCGCCGTTGGTAATCTTTGCTGAGAATGCTCACCACAGCCGCCAGAATCCCCAGCCCCGCTGTGGCCAAAAGGGTGAAAGCTGGGATCCCGGCAGTCCAAGCCATGACCCAGAGGGTGAGGCCGCAGATGGCCGTGGTGCCCAGGTTGGGCTGGGCGAGGATCCCCAAGAGCGCAAAGGCGAAGATAACCACCCAGAGGATGCGGAACCAGGGAGGATGGTGAAACCAGCGGCCAAAGATCCAGGATCCCTGCAACACCAACAGGGGCTTGAGCAATTCCGAGGGCTGGATAACAGGGATCACCTTCAAATCCAGCCAGCGGCTGGCTTCCAGGCGGGAAACCCCCAACCCCGGCACCTGGGTGGCCCACACCAAGCCAACTCCCAGCAAGCAGAGGATCCCGGCCCAGGGGAACCAGCGCCGCAATGGGATCCGCACCAGAACCCAGAAGCAACCCAGACCCAGCCCGGCCCAGAGCAATTGCCGCTTGAAAAAGTAGAGGCCATCGCCAGTGATCCGCTGAGCCACCGGGTAGGAAGCGGAAAACAGCATCATCAGCCCCAGCACCAGCCAGATCAAGGTGAGCCAGCGCAGCCAGCGAGCTTCAGCATTCCAGGGATCCCTGGAGGGCTTGGCAGCAGGCTCGGAAATGGTTGCCACGGTGTTCAAAGCTGGAGTACTGGTCAAAACTGGCACAGGCGGGGGACAGCAAAATGGTGATGGGCTGAGCGGGCTTCCCCAAGCTCTGAGCTTGACGGGAAAGGGAACAAGCCGCTGCAAAGGCTCTTTCCACCGCTACATCTAGGGTTGGCACCAGCTCAACGTCAGTATAGTGGATCCCCTGGAGGGCCTCTGCCAGCACTGGGGCAGACTCCCCCATCAGCACCACGCGGGCCACCTTGGCCCGAATCAACTGCAGCCAGGCACTGGGATCCCCCTGCTTGGCCCTTCCCCCGGCAATCAGAATAATGGGTGGGGAGAGGGCGTTGAGTGCCACCCAGCCGGCTTCGTAGTTGGTGGCCTTGCTGTCGTTGACAAAGCGGATGGGGGTGGCTCCCACCTGGATTTGCGCCACCCGCTCCAGCCGATGGGGCATGCCGGCAAAAGATCGGATGGCTTTTTGAATGGCAGCGTTGGGGAGCCCAGCTAGACGTGCTGCTGCTGCCGCCAAGAGCAGGTTTTGCAGGTTGTGTTGGCCAGGGCAGCGTTCTGCAAAGTCCTCCAGCTCCGCCACCATCTCCCCCTGGATGTAGAGGCGGTTTTCCCGCAGGTCAAGGGTTGCGGTGGGATCCCGGTCACAACAGCCTTGGGTAGCAACAAGGGAAGTCCAATAGGTATTTTCCCAGTCCTGCCGGCGGCAGCACAGGTAGGGATCCTCGCCGTTGAGCACCCGCCACTGGGCCCGATCCAAAAGGCGAGCCTTAAAGCTGGCATAGCGCTCCAGCGTCCCATGCCGTTCTAGGTGATCGGGAGTGAAGGTGGTCCACACCCCAATGCGCGGCGGGCCTCCAGGAGTACTGCTCATGAGGCGGCTGCTGGCTTCCAACTGATAGCTGCTCAGCTCCGCCACGATCCAATCCGGCTTGAGCTTTCCCTGGAGCGTTGCCAAAGCCACTTGCGACAGGGGCAGGCCAATGTTGCCGCAGGGGATCCCTTGCAGCCCCGCCGCCTTGAACATCTCCGCCACCAGAGCTGTGGTGGTGCTTTTGCCGTTGGTGCCGGTGATCCCCACCCAGGGTAGGTGGTCAAGATAGATCCAGGCCAGCTCCGCCTCCCCCACCACCGGGATCCCCTGTTGACGCACCGCCTGCAGCAGCGGGTGATCCCAAGCAATGCCTGGACTGACCACCACCTGCTTCACCCCTTCGGCCAGTTGAAAAGGCTGCCCCAGCCGAACCGGGATCCCTTCTTGATTGAGCTCAGCCTGCCGCTGTCTGAGAAGAGGGGAATCTTGCTCATCCCAAACCAGCACTTCATAGCCCTGGGCCCGCAACAGTCGCGCTGCCGCCAGCCCCGCAATGCCTAACCCCAAAACTTGATGTTGCACGTTGGTTTCTACTTCGTTTCTTTATTTGGGGATCCCTGCTTGGATCTTACCGGTCACGTCCTTGACCCGCATGTTTTTGTTCGACACTCCCCTTGCTTATGGGGGTAACCAGTTGGTGGAGTGGATGGAGTTTTCCTAGCCGCCTGGATGGCTAACTTGGGAATAGGCTGGAGCATGACTCTAGTCAATAATAAGCTCAACTATACTGAAAATAATGTATAATATGTTCAGTACGGATTACTACCAGTTGATCTTTCTGTTT